>URTD01000106.1 GCA_900550735.1 uncultured Collinsella sp. | reverse complement strand
CCCAGCCATCGCGAGGTGACCGTTGCCGGCGAGCCGCTTAAGCTCACCCTGCGCGAGTTCGACCTGCTCGAGTACCTCATGCGCAAGCCCGGCGTGGTTTTTACCCGCGAGTCGTTGCTGCAGAGCGTGTGGGGCTGGGACTTCGACGGCGGTTCGCGCACCGTTGACGTGCACGTGCAGACGCTTCGCCAAAAACTGGGCGAGCATGCCAGCGCCATCGAGACCGTGCGCGGCGTGGGCTACCGCTTGGCCGAGCCTTCTGCCGGCGATGGTGCCAAAGGCGACGACACCGCGGCCACCGCATCGGAGGAGTAACCCGTGGTCTTCGCCCCCCAGGGAAAACATACGCTGTCGCACCGCGTTTTTGTGACGATCTTTGTCTGCGCCATGGCGGTTATCGTGGCGTTTACGGTGCTGGGTGCGTTCTTTGTGCAAAACACCTTGGCGGATGCCACGAGTGCCAATCTGGCGCAGGAAACCGAGCTCATTGCTGCCGCTCTCGACGAACAGCAGGAGCCCATCCCGTTCTTGCGTAGTCTCGATCGCGAGGACTTGCGCATCACGCTGATTAACAAGGATGGATCGGTTGCCTACGACAACGAGGCGTCGCCTTCCACACTGCCCAACCATGGCGATCGCCCCGAGGTCATCGAGGCCTTTGAGAGTGGTTTGGGTTCCGCGGAGCGCGCAAGCTCTACGCTCGACGAGATTATGCTGTATCGCGCCGTCGCCCTTGATAACGGCCAGGTTGTCCGCTTGGCGCAGGCCCAGCCTGGCGTTGCGGCGATTTTGCTGTCGATGGTGGCGCCGATGCTGCTTATCGCAGCAGCGGGGGCGGGACTCTCGTTTTTTATGGCGCGCCGCGAGTCCCGTGCCATCATCGCGCCGTTGCAAGAGGTGGATTTGGACCACCCACGCCGTAGCTATGAGCACGCCTATGCCGAGATGGTCCCCATGCTTGAGCGTATCGAGTCGCAGCGCCAGGAACTCAAGCGCCAAATGGCGGTGCTAGCGGACAACGACCGTATGCGCCGCGAGTTCACGGCGAATATCACCCATGAGCTCAAGACGCCGCTTACGGCGATTTCGGGCTATGCCGAGCTCATCGCAAACGGCATGGTCGAGGGCGAGGGCGACCTGCGCAACTTTGGCGGTCGCATCTATCGTGAGGCGGGCCGCTTGGCAGCGCTTGTCAACGATATCCTTACGCTGTCTAACTTGGACGAGGCCGAGCGTGCAACTGAGGGCGAGGCGGTGCCCATTGGTTCCACGGAGCCTATTGAGCTCTCGCGTGCCATCTACGCGGTTGAGCAGCGTCTTGAACAGGTCGCCCGTCAGGCGAATGTGACGATAAGTCATGAGACCAAGCCTGTGGTCATCGAAGGCGTGTCGCGCTTGATTGACGAGCTCATCTATAATCTGGCGAGCAACGCCATCCGCTACAATCGACCCGGCGGTGCGGTTACGCTGCAGTGCGGCACCAACGACGAAGGCCATCCGTTCCTTGCGGTCGCCGACACGGGAATCGGTATCGCGCCTGAAGAACAGGGCAAGGTATTTGAGCGGTTCTATCGCGTGGACAAGAGTAGGTCCAAGGCGCGCGGCGGAACCGGTCTGGGGCTTGCAATTGTCAAGCATGCGGCCCTGTATCATCACGCCACGCTCGATCTGTCGAGCGAGTTGGGCGTGGGAACCACCATTACGGTGACGTTTCCCATACGGCAGGACGAGCCATTCGCATAGCGATACAACATAGATATTGATGCAGACGCCGCATTTGACTTTCGGGTGCGGCGTTGTTGTGCAATTTTACGATTGCTTCCGACATTTTTACAGGAGAGCCTGTTTCTTATGTATAGAGTTTGGTCTCGGTAAAAAGATGCGATAACATACGGACAGTTTTGTCAATCCGAACTGGGGAAATGAAAGGCAAGCTGCATGACCCTTCTCGAACTGTTCCAGCTGCTGAAGAAGCACCTTCAGCTGGTCATCACCCTTCCGGTGGTCTGCGCGATCGCCATGGGCATCGTGTCCTTCGTTGCGATGGACAACACCTATACCGCGACGACGAGCATGTACATTCTCGCCAAGACCGACGATAGCGGTCAGATGAGCTACAACGATCTCTCGGCGAGTCAGATGCTTTCCAACGATATCGCCACGCTGCTGGATAGCGATAGCGTTAAGAGCGGCGCAGCCAATGAACTGGGCCTCACTGACCTGGATGACTACAAGGTGTCTGTTTCCTCCGAGACCACCACGCGTGTCATTACGCTTTCGGTTACCGGCACCGATGCCAAGGAGACGGCTAAGGTCGCAAAGGCCATGGCCAGCTCGGTGAGTACGGTCGCTCAGAACGTCGGCGCTGCCCAGAGCATCAACGTTATCGACGAGGCTAAGACCCCCGAAGCCCCCAGCGGCCCCAAGCGCACGCTGTATATTGCCGTCGCGTTCCTCGCCGGTATCTTTATCGCAGTCGCCTATGTCGTTTTGGCAGACATGCTCAATACCCGCATCCGCGGTGCCGAAGAGGCAGAAGAGCTCCTGGGCATTCCCGTTGTTGGCCGAATTCCGGCTATGAAAGGTGGTAAATAGGCATGGCTAAGGCAAAGAACACCGACAAGCTCGTTGTACAGAATGCCGCCAAGACCCTTCTGGCCAACATCCGCTTTGCGAGCGTGGACGACCCCATCCGCACCATCACCGTTACCTCCTCGATTCCCAACGAGGGCAAGTCTACGGTTTCCATTAACCTTGCTCAGGCAATCGCCACGAGCGGCAAGTCCGTGCTTCTGGTCGAGGCCGATATGCGCCGCAGGTCCCTTTCCGATATGCTCGGCGTTCGTTCGCGCGGCGGACTCTATGCGGTCCTTTCCGAGCAGATCTCCATTGACCAGGCAATTGTCGAGACGGGTCAGAAGAACTTCTACTTCCTCGATGCCGAGCCGCATATTCCCAATCCTGCCGACATCATCGTCTCTCACCGCTTTGCCAAGCTGGTAAAGGCGCTGTCCGCCAAGTTCCAGTACGTCATCTTTGATGCTCCCCCGGTCGGCACCTTCATCGATGCTGCCGAGATTGCCAGCCTGACCGACGGCACGCTGTTCGTGGTGCGTGAGGATTTCACCAAGCGCGAGGAGGCGCTCAACGCCATCGGTCAGCTTAAAAAGTCCGAGAAGGTCAAGCTCATCGGTACCGTTATGAACTACTGCGAGACCGAGACCAGCGAGTACTACTACTCCTACTACACCAAGGACGGTAAGAAGGTGAAGAAGGGCTCCGACGATCAGGGGACTTCCAAAAAGGGCATCTTCACCAACCGAGTAAACGTTTAGTTGATTAAGGCTGACCTATGCGTGACATTCATTGCCATATCTTGCCGGGTGTAGACGACGGCGCCGCCGATCTCGATGAGAGCTTGGCGATGCTCGAGGCTGCCAAGCGGGCTGGTGTAACCAGAATTGTTTGCACTCCTCACTGCCGTGATCCCTATTTTGATTACGACAAGATGTGGGATGCCTTTGAGCTGCTGCGCGATAACGCTGACGGTTTTCCGCTCCAGATGGGCTTCGAGGTCAACCATCGAAAGCTCGTTGAGCTTGGTATCGATGCCGCGGAGCACTTGCATTTCGATGGGACCAACGAGTTTCTGCTCGAGCTTTCGACGCATGCCGATGCGTATGCGTTTAGAGAGTACGAGAACACGATTTACGATTTGCAGTGCCGTGGCTACCAGGTGATCATCGCTCATCCTGAGCGCTATCGTGCGGTTCAAAAGGATGTAAGCGTGGCGGAGCGCCTGGTCGATATGGGCTGCAAGCTGCAGGCTTCGGCGGACTTTATTGCCGGCGGTCGCTTTGGTCGCGAGAAAAAGCCGGCACAGCGCCTGTTCGATCAGAACCTGTACAGCTTCATCGCGAGCGATGCCCATAACGTGGGTCATTACGATTGCCTGGCGAAGGCTCGCGCGAAGTTTAGCGTGCGCGGAGCTCATTTTCGCTAAAATCTGTCCCTAACGTTCGCATTGAATGAAAGGGCAGCCATGGATATCCAACTTAAGACGGGATGCTTTGATGACGCGGCGTTGGTGCGCCGCGTCATTTTTATGGACGAGCAGGGCTACGAGAATGAGTTCGACGCTATCGACGAGGATCCGAACTGCATTCATGTGACGCTCTATGTAGACGGCGAGCTTGCCGGTTGCTCGCGCGTGTTTCCCGAAGAGCTTGAGCACGCGGCTGACGCAGAGGCTCCGGTGTCGCCGGCGTGCGACTTGGACGAAGGTGTCGCGGCGGGGGAGACCTACATTATGGGGCGCGTGGCCGTGCTGCCGAGCATGCGCCGTCGCGGTTTGGCGAGCAAGATTGTCGAGGCCAGTGATACGTGCGCGCGTGATGCCGGCGCCAAGCTCATTAAGCTGCATGCTCAGGAATACGTGCTGCCGCTCTATGCCAAGGCGGGCTACACGCAGATTGCCCCGGTGGACTACGAAGACGAGGGCCAGCCTCATGCCTGGATGGCCAAGCGCGTAGATGGCAGATAGGAACGTTCCTTTCCTGCCGGCAGTTGGGGACACTCCTTGGCAATTGGCGCATCAGAGCGCTCGGACATACAGTTTTTCGATTCCGTATGTATATATGCGCGTTAATGGGTTATAAAATCTAAGTCTGAACATAGCAGGTCTGCGATGCGGCTCGGGCGACCGAGCCGTTTTTGCGGACAGGGGTAGCGCGAAAGGACTGCACATGCGTCAATTTAAGACCGAGAGCAAAAAACTGCTCGACCTCATGATCAACTCCATCTACACCAATAAAGAAATCTTCCTGCGCGAGCTTATCTCTAACGCGAGCGACGCCGTCGACAAGCTCAACTTTAAGAGCCTGCAGGACCCGAGCGTCAAGATCGACCAGGGCGACCTGGCCATTCGCGTCTCCTTTGATAAAGACGCCCGCACCATTACCATCTCGGATAACGGCATTGGCATGACCGCCGAGGAGCTGGAGCGCAATCTGGGCACCATCGCCCATTCCGGCTCCGAGGAGTTTAAGACCGAGAACGCCGAGCAGCAGGGCTCCGATGTCGACATCATCGGTCAGTTTGGCGTGGGCTTCTACTCGGCTTTTATGGTCGCCAGCCATGTGAAGGTCGTCAGCCGCGCCTACGGCGAGGATGTCGCCCATGTGTGGGAATCCGACGGTCTTGAGGGCTACACCATCGAGGACGGCGAGCGCGCCGAGCACGGTACCGATGTCATCCTGACGCTGCGCGAGAACGAGAAGCTCGATGCCGACGGCGAGGCCGAGACCTACGATCGCTTCCTGACCGAGTGGGGTCTCAAGAGCCTGATTCAGCAGTACAGTAACTATGTGCGTTACCCGATCCAGATGATGGTGTCCAAGAGCCGCCAGAAACCCAAGCCCGAGGACGCCGGCGACGATTACAAGCCCGAGTACGAGGACTACCAGGAGCTCGAGACCGTCAATTCCATGACACCGATCTGGAAGAAGCACAGCTCCGATGTCGAGCAGAAGGACTACGACGAGTTCTACAAGTCCACGTTCCACGACTTTGACGATCCTGCGCGCACCATCAGCTTCCACGCCGAGGGCACGCTCGAGTATGACGCCCTGCTGTTTGTGCCGGGACGCGCGCCGTTCGATCTGTACAGCAAGGACTACGAGAAGGGTCTGGCGCTCTACAGCTCCAACGTCCTGATCATGGAGAAGTGCGACGACCTGCTGCCCGACTACTACAACTTTGTCCGCGGCGTCGTGGATTCCGCCGACGTGTCGCTCAACATCTCGCGCGAGACGCTGCAGCAGAACCGTCAGCTCAAGGCCATCGCCAAGCGTGTGGAAAAGAAGATTACCGCCGACCTTGAGGATATGCGTGACAACGACCGCGAGGCCTACGAGAAGTTCTTTGAGAACTTTGGCCGCGGTCTTAAGTACGGCATCTACTCGAGCTATGGCATGAAGGCCGATGAGCTCGCCGATCTGTTGCTGTTCTGGTCTGCCAAGGAACAGAAGATGATTACCCTGGCCGAGTATGCCAAGGGCATGCCCGAGGATCAGAAGGCCATCTACTACGCCGCCGGCGACTCGCGTGAGCGCTTGGCCAAGATGCCCGTGGTAAAGGGCGTGCTCGACCGCGGCTATGACGTGCTGCTGCTGACGCAGGACGTGGATGAGTTCACCTTCCAGGCTATGCGTGAGTACGTTGCCGCCGATATGCCCAAGATCTACGAGGACGATGCCGCCCGCGAGGCTGCCGAGAAGGCCGTGGCCGATGGTGCCGAGCCCGAGGTTGAGGATCGTCACCTGGAGCTCAAGAACGTCGCAACCGGTGATCTTGACCTGGCGACCGAGGACGAGAAAAAGGAGGCCGAGGACGCCACCAAGGAGAATGAGGACCTCTTTAACGCCATGAAGGAGGCACTCGGCGACAAGGTCGAGAAGGTTGCCGTCTCTGCGCGCCTGACCGATGCTCCCGCGTGCATCACCACCGAGGGCCCGCTTTCGCTCGAGATGGAGAAGGTGCTCCAGAAGGGTCCCGAGGGCGCGCCCGACGGTATGCCCAAGAGCCAGCGCGTGCTCGAGCTCAACGCCAAGCACCCGGTCTTTTCCAAGCTCGTCGCCGCTCAGAAGGCGGGCGACGCCGACAAGATCAAGCAGTACTCCGGTTTGCTCTATGACCAGGCCCTGCTGGTCGAGGGCATCCTCCCCGAGGATCCCGTAGCCTTCGCGGCGGCTGTTTGCAACTTGATGTAGTTAGGTAGTTACGCGGTTTTACCAAACCGCGTAACGGCTC
>URTD01000105.1 GCA_900550735.1 uncultured Collinsella sp. | reverse complement strand
TCTGCTTGCGACGACGATCGCTCAGCGTCACACCAGCGGCCACGAGGGTGATACCGCCGATGACGAACACCTCGCCCGCAAGAGCGGAGTCATCGCCAGTCTGGGCGAGCGCGGCCGACGTGGCCTTCTTCTTGGCGACAGGAGCCTTTGCAGCAGCCTGTGCAACCTGAGGCTTGGCCTGCGGCTCAGCCTTGGGATGATACTTGTCGTACTCGGCCTGCGCGGCAGCCAGGGCATCCTTGGCATCGCCAAGCTCAGCCAGCGCGGCGGCATAGGCGTCGTTGGCATCGGACAGCTTGGCATCGGCATCGCTCAGAGCAGCCTTGAGACCAGCGGCGGCATCGACGGCAGCCTTATAGCGAGCGTAGGCAGCGTTCAGCTTGACCAGCTTCTCGTTGCCCGTCGTGCCCGCGGCAAGGGATGCCTTGTGGTCGACAGCCTCAAGATCGGCCTTGAGTGCCTCATCGCTGGCAAGCTCGGCCTTGGCCTTGACGATCTCGAAATTCGCATCGACGACGGCTTCGTTGGCGGCCTCGAGCTGCTTCTGGGCATCGGCGACGCCGGCGACGGCGGCGTCATAGGCGACCTTGGCGTCGTCGACCGCCTTCTGGGCACCGGCGAAGCGCTCGAAGGCCTTGTTTGCGGTGGCAAGCTCGTCCTCGGCGGCCTTGACCTTCGCCTGTGCGTCGGACAGGGCCTGCTTCTTGGCGGCAACTGCCTGCTTGGCGTCCGAAAGAGCGGTCGCGGCGTGCGTATCTGCGGCCTGAGCCTTGTCAACGCCAGCCTGGGCAGTGTCGTCGGCCTTCTTGGCATCGTCAAGCGAGCCCTGCTTGCTCGCAAGGTTCGCATTAGCGGCATCGCGCTTGGCAGTAAGGTCCTTGACCGAAGCGGTGGCGTTGTCATAAGCCTCGCTGGCCTTGTCGGATTTTGCCTTGGCAGCATCGCAGGCGCTGCGAGCCTTCGCCTTGTGAGCAGCGGCCTCGGCTGCCTTCGTCTTGCTGTCAGCAAGCGTGGCGTTTGCCTTATCGAGAGCTGCCTGGGCAGTGGCAGCCTCGCCCTTGGCGGTATCGAGGTTCTGCTCGAGGGACTCGATGTCGATTCCGCCGAGCGCGTCCTTCGCGGCGTTGTATGCCGTCTTCGCGGCGGCGGTGCCGGACTTAGCCTTCTCGTACTCGCCCTTGGCGGTGTTCACGTTCGTGTCGGCTGCGGTATAGGCGTCTTGTGCGCCTTTCTGATTATTGAGAGCAGCGAGATATGCCGTATCGGCCGTGCCCAGCGTCTTCTGCGCCTCGGCGAGCTTGCTCTGGAGCTCCTTGAGTTGCGCCTTCTGCGCCTGCGTGCCGCCAGCGTTACAGGCAGAATCGATGTAGTCGTTGACGAGCTTCTTGAACTCGGAAACAGTGAAATCAGCCTGAGTGTCATCAGCGCTGTAATCGAATATGGTTACCTCGGAATCGGTGTTCTTACCGCTACCGGTCGCGATGCCGATAGCCACCGTAGCGGAATCGATAATGTTGAGATAGTGCCCGCAGGCGTCTCCTCTTTGATTGCCATTCTTATCTTTTGTACCGTGGTACACATCGTAATAGTTTTGGTAGATATAGTACGAATCATAGCGATGAGCCATGAGATCTTTGCCGGCCTCGCTATCCACACCGTACTTTTTAATCCAATTCTCGTAATTAACCTTCTCCTGAGTGTAGAGACCGGTGTAGGGCCAGCCCAGGGTATCCTCGGTCTCACCACCGGTATATGCACCGCCACCACCTGCGAGATTCTCAGCATTATCGAAGTAACAGTTCGAGTGATCCCAAATATTCGATGAATATGAGGCGTTGAGTGCAGCTGCTGCGGTCATGCGGAGGCTGACGCTGAGCGCCGACTGACCGTTCGCCTTGCGGAGGTTGTTCTGGGTGTCGAGATATGTCAGGGCGTTGCGCAGCTGTTCCAAGGAAAGCGGATTGGTGTCGCGAGACATGTCCTGATCGACGTAATCGTCATACCACTCGGCTTTGTCGTCAGCGCCGGTGAGTGTAGCCATTGCGTCCTTGGCGTTCGATTTCTGCATAGCCGTGAAATCGCTGCTGTTGCTGATGTAGGCCATAAAGCCGAGCATGCCCTTATTGATGACTTCCTGGTCAACGGTCATGTTGGACTTGAGGTCAGCAATCTGCTGCTCAAGAGCCTCAACCTGGACATTAGCAGCGTCATAAGCCTTTTCCGCGGCGTTCGAAGCAGCGCAGGCTGCCTCCCACTCACTGCGCTTCTGCTTGCGAACTTCGACAAGCTTATCGTACGCGGTCTTCTTGTCGGCCTCGGTCTGCTGGGCCTGCTCGTATGCCGTCTTCGCGGCGTCACGCTTACTGGCCGCGTCCTTGTACTCCTTGTTTGCCGCATCGTATGCAGACTGGGCAGATGCTACAGCAGCGTTGGCGGCGTTGGCCTTCTCCTGCGCGGCAGCGACGGCAGCCTGGGCGGCCTGCAGATTTGTCTGTGCGGTGGCGTCGGCATCCGTCGCGGCATTGAGCTCCGCCTGCGCGGTCTTGAGCTCACCAGCAGCAGCTTTCTTGGCGGCCTCAAGCGCACTCAGGTCAACACCCGTACCCGAGACGGCAGCATCGAGCGCGGCCTGCGCCTGGTTGAACTTCTGCTGGGCGTTATCGCGCGCGGTGGTTGCGGCTGCGAGAGCAGCGGCAGTCTCCTGCTTCTTGGCCTGGGCAGTCGTCAAAGCTGCCTCGGTATTCTGCTTTTCCTGCTGGGCGCTGGCCTCGGCAGCCTTGGCCTGGTCCAGATTGTCCTGTGCAGTAGTAACGGCCTTATTGGCGTCATCGAGCTTTGCCCGCGCGTCCTCGACGGCCTTCTTGGCGGCCTCGTACTCGTCCATACCCATGGCCTCGAGCTTGGCCTGGGCATCATCGAGGGCCTTCTTGGCCTCATCCTGCTTTACCTTGGCGTCCTTGAGCGCCTGGGTCTTATCCTCGACACTCTTGTTGGCCTGTTCGAACTGATCGTTCAGGTCGCCCAGCTTCTTCTGCTGCTGCTCGGTCTTTTCGACGGCTGCCTTAAGCTCGTCGATCTTCTCCTGAAGCGCGGCGACTTCTGCTGCGTTCTGCTCGATTTCGTTGTCGCTCACAGCCTGCGAGGCCTGATTCTTTTGCTGCTGTGCCTGCTTTTGAGACTGGCCCGCCGCGTCGGCCTTCTTCTGGGCGGCATCGTAGGCGGCCTGAGCGTCCTTGAGCTGCTTTGCCGACTCCTCGGCCAGCTGGGCAGCCGTCTTTACGACCGCTTGGTTACCGGCGGCAACGGTATTCTCTACAGAACTACCCCCCCCCTGAACAGAATCGCCGTTATCGGTCGACGGTGCGGCGATTGCCGCCAGCGGCGACATGAGCGGCTGAGCGATGAGGCCCGCCGTCAAAACGGTTGCGACGGCGCGGTTGGCAACGCCCTTGACGTTGACAGTCTTGGCCCGAGGCTCAAAGTGTTGTGGACTGTAGTTTGCCATGGCTTTCTCCCTTTGACACGGATGTATCCATACGTATCAAACGGTAGCTGTCGATTTTTGAATTCTGTTGCGCAACATTGGTCACCGGCGGATTTTTTGAAATTCGCGCTCTCGTGCTTCACAAATTCGTCACATATGTAGGAGCTGGTGCAGCATATTCTTGCGGGATCGAATTGAGCCTGTGATTTGCATTTGCTCCCGCGTCATCCGCCCTATCAGATTCCGCATCCAACAGACACCCCGCCCGCCACGGTGTAGAGTTAGGACAACGGGCGCGTTGCGCGGACCGCGCTGGAACGAGGTGGACATGGAACTCGACAAACAACAGATCAAGCGACTGCGCGAACGCCATCACCGGCGCCACGGCATCCGCCCCGCCCATAGTGAGGCTGCCGAGCAGGCTGGTCGCTTTTTAAAGCGCGCATTCAACATTCGCGAGGGTCGCGCGCCCTACCACGTAATCCGTAAGCGCTTTGTAAACGGGGCGCGCCTGACCGGCTCTCACCTGTGCATCCTCATCATCGCCATGCTCATCGCAAGCATCGGCCTCGATATCGACTCGGACATCGCCATCGTGGGCGCCATGCTCATCTGCCCGCTCATGGGCTCGGTTCTTGCCATGGCATACGGCATCGCCACGCTCGACCGCGAGATTACCGTCGAAGCCGTCGCCAGCCTTGCGCTGCAAATGGCCTTTTGCCTGGTCACCTCCACGTTGTACTTTAAGCTCTCGCCCCTTGGCGCCACCACAGCCGCCATTATCGACAACTCGACGACCACCGTGTGGGACCTTGCCGTCGCGCTCGCCGGCGGCTTTGCGGGCGGCCTAGGCAACTCACGCGACCAGGAGCCCGCAACGCTCATCGCCGGCGTGGCCGTGGCGACCGCACTCATGCCGCCCCTGTGCGCGGCGGGCTACGGCATCGCCATCGCAAGCGGGTCGCTATTTCTCTCGGCGCTCTACGAGTTTGGCATCAACGTCGTCTTTATCGCGCTGGCGGCCGAAACCGTATTGCTTCTATTGCGCGTGCCGCTCAAGCGCGACCTCAACGGCGACGGCATTGTGACTGCCGAGGAAAATGCCGAGGTCGACGAGCTGTCACGCAAGGTTCGCCGCCGCATCATTGTGGGCACGGTAGTCTTTGCCATCCCCTGCATCGTTATGACCGCGGGTTCCATTGGCTCGGCGCAGGCCGGCGTGCAGGACGGCTACGACGTCACCGAAACCACGCGCGAGCTTGCGGCGGTGCTGCCAGGCTTTAAGGATTACACCGTCGCCGTCGAGACCTCGGCTGCCGAAGGAGACGAGGAAGGCATCGTCGAGCGCGAGGTTGTCGCTCACGTGACAACGAGCGAGGCGCTCGGGGCGCACGATCGCCACGTTGCCCACAAGCTCATCGATCTCAACGTGCCCGAACTCGATCGCGTGGAGTTCGATGTGAAGTGATACCGGCGCGGGATGAATGCTCGCACGGACGCAAGTTGCAACGAGGCGCAGACGCGATACGGACACGAGCAAATTGCGGGGTGCAGTTCATACCTGCGCCCCGCTCGCTGTTTTATTGCCGTGAATCAACTGTCCGGATCGACATCGCCAGACTCCACCGTAAACGCCGGATCGGTGCTCACAAGATAAAATCGGGTCACCTTAGTATCTCTAATTAGGTAAATCTGCCCCTGATTGCGTCGGCGCGATATATACGCAACGTGAACCGTACCGAATTCTTCGCCGTTTTCCTTCTTTAATACCAGGATGTTGGGGTCATCCGTACGCTTAAACTGCCCGTCTGTGCAGATTCCGTCTTGGTCGACCAGCTGCCATCGACAGTTGTCCTCCTCAAGAAAAGCCAGGGTTTCCAGACTCGTCTTGTCGTCCCGATAGTAACCGTCAATGGCAAACCCTTCGGAAACGCATTCCCGCATATAGGACGTTTCTCGGCTTATAGCAAACAGCCCTGTAACGCCCAGGAGCACAGCCAAGCAGACCACTGCAAGGGTTATCAAAATAGCACGGCGACCCATGTTAGCCCAACCGATAGTTGTTTAACGGAGCGTGAAACATACCTGGAACCTCCGATATTAGGGGGAACGTCGCCAGCAGGCTGGCGACAACTATATGTTTCTAACATCAAACCATATGGCTGCCACTCGCGGAGGGGGCAACGGCGAACGGCGTGTTTTCATACTCCATTGGTCAAACCTAAGCGCAGCGCTACAGCTCGTACTTGTACACGCGGTAGATGTACTTCTCGGCTTCCATCTCGTAGGTGGCGATGGGTAGACCGTAGCGGTCGTCTCGTCGTTTGGCAGATAGGTCACACTGTGCTGGCCTGCGTTGAGCGAAAAATCGCCTTGGGCCTGCAGCAATTTGCCCTCAAAGCCCGAGCCAGCCCAAAAATCGGGCAAGCCCACGGAAGGCTGTAGCAAGGTCATTTGCGCAACATATGTCCAGCAAAAAACGGGTGGTAGCCGGTATGGCTACCACCCGTTTGTCTCATATCTAGCCCAAAGCAGGCCAGTTACTTCTTAATGCCGCGTCCCAGACGCTCGGCGACCGATGCAACGGCCTCTTCGCTGGCCGGCCCGCAGCTCACGCAGCCGTCATGGGCACGCATCTGGCCGGTGACCTCGTCCATCGCGAGCGGTGCCACCTTCTCGAGCTTAAAGCCCTTGCCGGCGCGCATGTTCTCCTTGGCCACGCTAATCATGAGCTTGATGCGGTTGAGCTGGTTGACCTCGGACGCACCGGGGTCGTAGTCCACCGCGACGATGTTGCTCTCGGGATGCTGGCGGCGCAGCTCCTTGATCACGGCCTTGCCCACCACGTGGTTAGGCAGGCACGCGAAGGGCTGCGTGCAGATGATGTTGGGCGCGCCGTGGTCGATCAGGTCGAGCATCTCGGCCGTGAGCAGCCAGCCCTCGCCCATGTTGTTGCACACCGAAAGCACCGTGCGGGCCTTGTCGGCCATGGTGCCGATGCGCTCGGGCGCCTCAAAGCGGCGGGACTTCTCGAGCATCTCCTCCACCGGCGTACGCATCCAGTCCACCAGCTTAATGAGCGCCTGCATGCCCGCGCGCGTAGTGGCAGAGCTTCCCAGCTCGTCCTTCTGCAGCTCGGCGTTGCTCATGGAGTACAGGAAGAAGTCGAGCAGGCCCGGCACCACGGCCTCGCAGCCCTCGCGCTCGATGACATCGACCACGTGGTTGTTGGCTGTGGGGTGGAACTTGACCAAGATCTCACCGACCACGCCCACGCGCGGCTTGGTACCCTCGCCCACGAGCGGCATAGTATCGAACGCGCGGATGGCCT
>URTD01000104.1 GCA_900550735.1 uncultured Collinsella sp. | reverse complement strand
CACCGGCCGCTTTGGCTGATCGGTGCGACTAGTCCCAAGCCGATCGGATCTGGTCCGGTGCGTATTCACTGTGCGGGCGGCATGACCGCACCCAACTGATTGGAGTGAACCATGCGCAAACTGTTTTCCCGTCAGCTCATCGAGGCCCGTCACGAGATGCTGAGCATCTACGAGGCCGTCGATCTGGCCCTCCACGATGCCGTGAAGGCCTATGTGACCGACGACCGCAAGCTCGCCACCAAGACCAAGAAGCGCACGCTTTCGATTGACGCACGCTGCGCCAACCTGGAGGCCGTCTGCTACAACCTGATTGCCACGCAGTCACCGGTCGCCTCCGACTTCCGCTTGCTGCAGACGATCATCTACGTCGACTTTAACCTGCAGCGCATGACCGATAAGGTTCGCCAGATTTGCCGCGCCACGCGTCATATGATCAAGGCCGACATCTCGCTGCCCAAGGAGCTTGTCGGCACGGTCGAGGCCGAGGCTGAGGCCGTCTACCAGGTGCTGGGCTCTTCGCTTTCTGCGCTCGTCACCAACGACATGTCCATCATCTGCAACTTGGCCGTCGAGGACGAGCCAGTGCACGCCGCCTACGAGAAGTTCTTCCGCACCTTTAACCGCATGGACACGGGCGATTTTATGGACGACGACAGCAACTATGACGACCTGCGCCGCGCCATCATGGTATCGCGCTATCTCGATCGCATCGCCTCGATTTCCATCGATGCCGCCTGCCGTCTGACCTTCCTGTTGACCGGACAGCGTATGACTGCCGGTGATATCGCCTGCACTGATGAGGATGAGCTCGAGAGCATGCGCGTGCCTTCGGGCGAGGGTGTTATCATGAGGCCCGCCGTCGATGCACGCTACGTTGCCAAGGTGCCCGTTAACGAGGTCAGCGAGGGTCTTCGCTACCTGCTCGATCATCTTGAGGATGAGGACGATGGCGAGGACGACGAGGAGTAAGTAACCCCGTTCGTCGAAAGATTGTAAATACCTAAGTGAGCGCGGCCTTGCACATGCGGGGCCGCGCTCTTGCGTTAGCATGGGACTACTTGTTTGGCTGTCAGCGGAGGCGATTGGCAATGGATAACTATTTGGACTTGATGCGCGCTCGCCGCGAGCAGATTCTGGAACGTTTTTATGCGGCGCTCGATCGCGCGGGCCGTCCCCACGACGCCGCGAGCCTCATTGCCGTGTCCAAGACCGTTGGTGTCGATGAGACCGTTGCCGCCATCCAGGCGGGGTATCGCCATTTTGCCGAGAACCGCCCGCAGGAGCTGGTTCGCAAGCTCACGGGTCTGGCGGAGCATCCGGAGCTGCCCGAGGTGCGCTTCGATATGATCGGCAACCTGCAGACCAATAAGATCAATGCGGTGCTGGGCTCAGCCGAGCTGATTCACTCGGTGGGTTCGCTGCATCTGGCGCAGGCGATCTCGAGCCGTGCTGTTCGCAAGATTGAGGCAGGCGAGCTCGTCGGCCCCCAGCGTGTGCTCATTGAGGTCAATGTGAGTGGTGAGGAGTCGAAGGGAGGCTTTTCACCCGATGAGATTCGCGCCGCCGCGGGTGAGCTTGCAGAACTTGAGGGAATTTGCGTACAGGGGCTTATGACTATGGCGCCCCGGGGGAATAAGGATGTGGCACGCCGCACCTTTGCGGGGCTTCGTGAGCTGAGGGATGAGCTGGAGGCGGCGCATCCCGATTTGAACCTGCCTGAGCTTTCCTGCGGTATGAGCGAGGACTTTGAGTCTGCCCTTGAGGAGGGCTCTACGCTCGTTCGCCTGGGCAGGGTAGTATTTAGCCCGGAGTTTGCAGTAAAATAAGGCTCTGAAGTGCGCACTGATTATCGGGGCGCCTGCACTAAACCGCGAGAGGACACAACCATGGGCTTCCTTGACGAGATTAAAAATAAGATGCACCTGGGCGGCCAGCAGGGTTACGACCAGGGTTATGGCCAGGACGACGACTACGGCTACGATGACGGCTACGACGATGGCTATCAGAACAACGGCTACAGTGGTGCTTCGGGCGAGGGCTTCTACACCCAAGACGAGCCGAGCAACGGTCTGCTTGGCCAGACGCGCCGCGGTGAAGCTGAGTCGGTTGCCGTGTATACGCGCTCCGGTCAGCTGGTCGGCGATGACTCCCGCCATGCCACGACGTATAACCCGCCTTCGCGCTCGCAGGACAGTGTTGCGAGCGGTTATCGTCCTGGTGCCTATGACACGCCGTCGAGCTACGCCGAGAATACCCGCGCCCGTGCCGCCGCTGCACCCGCGCCTGCACCGAGCGATGCCTCGGCCTATGCGAGCAATATCATCAACGCCACGCCGCAGCTGCCGGCCTATGTCCTGCGCCCCGAGAGCTATGACGACGTGGAGACCGTGGTGCGCCGCGTTCGCACCAAGCAGCCTGTCGCACTGATTTTTGTGGGCGTACGCACCGAAGTTGCCAAGCGCGTCTTGGACTTCTCTTACGGCTTTGCCTGCGGTCTGGGTGCCACGGTCAAGGAGGTGGGCGACCGCGTGTTCATGGTGCTGCCCGCCGGTTGCGAGGTCAAAGATTCCGATCTCAAGAAGCTTCGTGCCGACGGCTACCTTAAGTAAAGACAAGACGAGGAGATTCCCATCAACATCTACACTATCGTCCAGCTGGTCAACACGCTGTTCAACTTCTATTCCACGCTCATTGTCGTCTACTGCTTTATGACGTGGATTCCCATGAAGCAGGGTGGTTTGCTTCAGGATATTGCCGCGGTGCTTGATAGCGTGTGCGGTCCGTGGCTCAACCTGTTCCGTCGTTTCATCCCGCCGATGGGCGGTATCGATTTTTCGCCGGTCGTTGCGATTATTGCGTTGCAGTTGGTGCAGAGGCTGGTTCTGCAGCTTCTTATAGGTATACTCGTGTAGAACTGACTTAGTAACTTACGTCGGGCGTGTAGCGCCGAGGCGATGAAAAAGGAGACTTGTTATGGCTATTACCCCTGCAGACATCCAGGCTCAGACTTTCTCTGAGGCCAAGCGTGGCTACGATCCTGCCGAGGTCGACGTCTTCTTGGAGACGCTGTCCTCCGAGGTTGACGCTATGCTCGCTAAGATTGTCGACCTTAAGGGTCGTCTGACTGCTACCGAGCAGCAGCTTGCCGATGCACAGGCTCAGCTTGCCCAGGCTCAGGATACCGCCGACCAGGCCGTTCCTGCCGCCCCCGTGGCTGCTCCCGCCCCTGACTTCTCCGCTCAGGAGCGCCAGATTTCCGCCGCCCTGATCGCTGCCCAGCAGACCGCTGAGACCATCGTCAACGATGCCAACGAGAACGCTGAGCGTATCCGCAACGAGGCTGACGCCAAGGCCCGCGAGGTTATCCGCCAGGCTCTGACCGAAAAGCAGGCCGAGCTCGAGGAGATCGATCGTCTCAAAGCTTCCCGTGAGGAGTTCAAGGCCGAGTATCTCAAGCTCATCCAGCACTTTATGGACGATGCCCAGAACTCCTTCCCGGCCGATCTGATGGCCTCTACGCCGGTCGGTTCTGCCGCTTCTCCTGCGGTGACTGTTCCCGCCGAGCCGCTGCCCGTCGCTGACCCGGTTGTCCCCGTGGCCGATCCCTTCGCCCCGATCGACAACTTCGCTGCCGACGACCTGGACTAACATTCGGCCTACAATTTAGTGCCTCGAAAGGACCCGCAGCTTGCGGGTCCTTTTTTATGACTGTGCAAGGGCGCGCAACATAAAAAACCGAGCCCTGCACATGGTGGCGCAGAACTCGGCGAACGGGTGAGCGGTCAAGGGTAGGTTTTAAGGCATGTCCCAAAATCTACTTGAGGAGGAAGTCGGAGAGGGGAATGGTGCGTGCCTCGCGATGCTCGGGATCGGCGATGTGGTCGGCGGGATAGCCACAGACGAGCATGTGATAGGGATAGACGCCCTTGGACAGATTGAACTGCTCCTGTGCCACCTCAGGCTTGAAATGGCACACCCAGCACGTTCCCAGGCCCTGCTCGGTGGCCTCCATCATCATCTGATCACACACGATGGACGTATCGATTTCGCTGGAATTCATCTGGTCATACGGGCGCACCCAAGCGTCATCGGTAACGCTGCAAATAAGGAAGACAAGCGGAGCCCCAAAGATAGACCCATCACGAGCAAACCGGGGCTGACAAGCAGCAGCCTTCTCCAGAAGCTCAGGCGTATCCAACACCATCACACGGGTTGGATGATTATTACAAGCAGAAGGAGCAATACGCCCAGCCTCAACAATGGCATCCACCACAGCCTGCTCCACAGAACGATTCTCAAAAGAACGACAAGAATACCGATCCCGAGCCAGATCCAAATACCCCATAACCAAACCCTCCAAAGTCAGCAAATCAATCCAAAGTAAACCAAAGGGTACCCAAAGCCCCATCCAGCCAAACGTTTAAGGCGGTCCCAAAGTTCCCAATCGGGCTCAAAGGCCCTGCCAACAAAAGCCCCATCGCTTTCAAAGTATCAGCCAAAGTTCCCAATGGTGGTACGTAAGGCGAAGGGCCGGCCACGGTTTACTTTCGAACGACTCTGCAAAGCAGCCGGAGTGAGAAAGCAAACCGTGGCCGGCCCTTCGCCGCCGGGACACGTACCCCAATTAACTGTTCTTCATGACAATCGAATCCACAACATCGGCCACATTCTCACAGCAGTCAGCACAGTACTCCAGGAAGGCGTACACGTCACGCCAAGCGATGACCTCGAGCGGATCCTTGCCGTTGACATGCAGGTTGCGCATGGCGTTGATGTAGAGCTCGTCGGCTTCGGACTCGATGGTGTTGATCTGGATGACGAGTTCGCGCAGGGTCTTGGACTTGCGGTAGTTGGGCAGCTCGACCATCAGGTCCTTCATGGCGCGGCAGGCGTCGGTCACCTTGTGGGCGATCACGATGGCATCGGGGTGGATGCTCTGGATGTTGGTGAAGTAGACGCGCTGCACGACGCCCTCGATACGATCGAGCACGGTGTCGAGCGAGCAGCTCATCAGGTCCAGATCCTCGCGCTCAAGCGGGGTGATAAAGGCCGTGAGCAGGGCGTCCTCAAGCTCATGGTGCTTCTTGTCGGCCGCATGCTCGATCGCGTGCATCTTGTTGAGCATATCGTGAATCTTTGCGGGGTCGAAGTTCTCGAAAATCTTGGTGAGCAGCTCGGCGGCCTGGACGGCAAGGTCGGCGCAGGCGACGTAGTTGTCGAAGTAGAACGAATCGGGTTTCTTTGCCATGAGTGGGTCCTTTCGAGGCGAAGACGGGTGGGCGAAGTATTACGGTCCGGATGGACGCTCGGTTTGACTAGATGAACATCATGAACAGCTTGGCCATGACAAAGCTGATGAGTCCGCAGGCGGGGAAGGTAAAGAACCAGGTGAACATCATGTCCTTGACCACGCCAAAGTTGATGGCCGAAAGGCGCTTGACGGCACCGACGCCCATGATGGCGCAGGTCTTGATGTGGGTGGAGGACACGGGGATGCCGGTAAGGGTGGCAAGCAGCAGGTTTGCGGCGCCTGCGAGGTCGGCGGAGAAGCCCTGGTACTTTTCGAGCTTGACCATGCTCTGGCCGACGGACTTGATGATGCGCTCGCCGCCCACGCTGGTGCCGATACCCATAGTGGCCGAGCACAGCAGCATAATCCAGATGGGGATGCCTGCATCGCCGACGCTCGTTTGGCCGCTGGCAAAGGCCACACCTAAAAAGAGCACGCCGATGAACTTCTGTCCATCCTGCGCGCCGTGCATAAAGCTCATGGCCGCGGCGCCGAAAATCTCCGCGCCGGTAAAGAACTGGTTGGTGCGCCGGCGGTCCATCTTGCGGCAGAGAATGGTCAAGCCCTTACAGACCACCCAGCCAATGCAGAAGCCCAAGGCAAGGCTTGCCACCAGGCCGTAGAGGACCTTGACCCACTCGGACATGTTGATGCCCCCCAAAGCCGATGGAGAGCGCCAGACCGTAGATAACCTTCATCCACTCGTGGACGTTGACGCTGCTCGCGCCGCCGAGGGCGATAGCGGCACCGGTCAGGCCGGCGATGAGGCTGTGGCTTTGCGAAGTGGGGATGCCAAAACGCGACGCTGTGGCGCCGTAGACGACGATGGAGAACAGCGCCGCGCATAGGGCGATGAGCGCCGCGTTCGTGTCGCCGCCGAAATCGACCATGTTGCTGATGGTGGAGGCCACGGAGGCGTTGAGCTGCGTCATGATGAAGACGCCGAGGAAGTTGAAGATGGCCGCCATGATGACGGCGGAGCGTACGCGCATGCATCGTGTGGTCACGCAGGTGGCGATGGCGTTGGGTGCGTCGGTCCAGCCGTTGACGAAGATGACTCCCAGCGTCAGCAACGTTGTGACGGTCAGAGCCGGGTTGGAAAGCACTTGTTGGAGGAAATGCGCCAGTGAGACGTCCAAGGGGAATTAACACCTTCTTCTTCGGGGGCGGAAGCCGTCACACTGATTGTAACGGAAGAATGGCTACGTAGTTCCCATGGCGCGCGGGTTTTATGGTGTTGTTATGCTATTGCGGCCTGTCAGCAGCAACAACTGGTATTGGGGTGGAGACGGTCGTATTCCTCGCGGGCGCGAATGAATTCGACCTCGCTCATCGGTGTTTCGCCGGGATGCTCGGCCGCGAAATGCTCAAGATAATGGTCGTAGCGGGCCTCGCCGCTGATCTCACGCAGATACCAGACGATGCCGTGCCATACGGCAACGAGTTTGCCGAGCATTTTGTCTCCTTTCGCTGATTATTGGCTCCCCTTGAAAAAAGGGGAGCCAATGACGCACTACGCTGCAACCTGCCCGTTCCGCACAAGCTCATGCAGC
>URTD01000103.1 GCA_900550735.1 uncultured Collinsella sp. | reverse complement strand
CCGCAGGACGCATGAAACCCCCGCCGCACGAAGTGCGCAGCGGGGGTTTCATGCATGTCCGAGGACGTTTTCAGAGCTTTGCCCTGTAGGGTCCCTGCCGCCACGTAGCAATCAGGGAATCCGGGGTGGACGGCGGCTTGGCTACGAGCTGGAGCTGAAAATCTGAATGGATGGGTGCCGTTGCTGGGAGCGCAGGCGTTGCTGATGATGATCACTTTGGAGATTGAAAGGCCGGTGGGCTTCGGCGGTTGTTGTGCCGGAAACTACATCCCAGTTTGGAGGCGGATTGTGGGATGTGGCTTCCGCTTGGGGCCTGTTTGGGAAACTTTGGGACGGAATTTTGCTTTATTGTGGGTCGCACTTTCCGCAACGCGCCTCAACCGGAAAGCGTGTCCCAGTATTTGCGCTCGAAATGGGATGGGGTTTCCGCCGTCCACCTGCTAGTAAAAAGGCCTCCGGAGCTGTTGCTCTGGAGGCCTTTCGTTTACTTGCAAATGCGCTAGTTGTTCTTGGTCAGACGCTCGACGTCGTGGGCGATCATGTATTCCTCGTCGGTGGGGATGACCATGACCGTGACGGCGGAACCGGCGGCACTGATGACCTGCGGGCCGTTGCCCACAGCCTCGCGGTTCTTGTTGTTGTCGATGCGCACGCCCAGCCACTCAAAGCAGTCGCAGAAGGCCTTGCGGATCGACCAGTCGTTCTCGCCGATGCCGGCGGTAAAGGTGATGGTGTCCACGCCCGCCATAGAAGCGATCATGGAGCCGGCCTGCTGCATGGCCTTGTAGGCGAACATATCGAAGGCGAGCAGGCAGCGCTCGTCGCCCTCGGAGGCGCGCGTGCGGATGTCGCGAGCGTCGTTGGAGATACCCGAAATGGCAAGCAGACCAGACTGCTTGTTCATCATGTCGTCGACTTCCTGGTAGCTGTAGCCGCCCTCGCGCTGCAGGTAGCACACGGTAGCCGGGTCAATGGAACCGCAGCGAGTACCCATCATCAGACCATCAAGCGGCGTGAGGCCCATCGTGGTGTCGCGGCACACGCCGTCCTCAATGGCGGCAAGCGAAGCACCGTTGCCCAGATGGCACGAAAGCAGGCGGTGGCAGCGCGAGCCCAGGATCTCCTTGGCCATCATCCACTCGTAGCGGTGGCTCGTACCGTGTGCGCCGTACTTGCGCACGTGGTACTTGTCGCACACGTCCTTGGGCAGCGCGTAGGTGTAGGCGACCTCGGGCATGGTCATGTGGAACGAGGTGTCGAAGACGGCCACGTTGGGCAGCTCTGGATACTTCTCGCGGCAATATTCGATTGCCGCGGCCTCGCCGTAATTGTGCAGCGGAGCGAGCGGGGCCACCTCAAGGATCTTAGCCATGACCTCATCGTCGACGACCGCGGAATCATCGAAGTGCCAGCCGCCCTGAACGATACGATGGCCGATGCCATCAATCGTAAAGTCGGTCTTCTCGAGCTCCTCGAGCACGCGAGCGATAGCAGAGCGATGATCGGGGAAAGGGACCTCCTCGGTCTGCTTGGCGCCACCGTTCTCGGAGTGGCCAAAGATGCCCATGTCCGAACCGATACGTTCGCAGTTACCCTTGGCGAAAACCTCTCGGGTATCGGTATCCAAAAGCTGATATTTAAGGCTTGAGCTGCCGGCGTTGACAACAAGTACGTTCATGAGACTCCTTTGCAGTGCAATACGGTCGACGCAGACCCCTTAAGGCGGCCGCATTTTAATAAGAAGTTATCACAACTTGATAAATAGCTATCAGTCATATCGCCCAACGAGCGCAAAAGAGGGGCCGAACGGCGCTCGGTCGTCCAGCCCCTCCCCTTTTGCAATTACTTGCCGTTGACGATGCGCTCGACGTCGGAGGCGATCATGAACTCCTCGTCCGTGGGGATGACGAAAATCTTGACCTTGGAATCCTTGGCGGACAGGCACCAAGCGCCGTCGCCACGCAGGGCGTTGCGGGCATGATCCATCTTGACGCCCATAAAGGCCAGACGGTCGGCCACGCCAGCGCGAACGGCCGGAGCGTGCTCGCCGATGCCGGCGGTAAAGACCAGGGTGTCCATGCCGCACATGGAGGTGGCCATCTCGGCTGCCTTAGCGGCAATCTTGTAGACAAACATGTCGAAGGCGAGCTGAGCATCGGGGTCACCAGCGGCGGCGAGCTCCTCGACGTTGCGGCAGTCGTTAGTCTTGCCGCCGGTCACAGCCAAAAGGCCGGACTTCTTGTTCATCATCTCGTCGACCTCGTCGAAGGTGTAGCCACCCTCGCGCTGCAGGTAGCACACGGTAGCCGGGTCGATGGAGCCGCAGCGGGTGCCCATCATGACGCCGTCGAGCGGCGTCAAGCCCATGGTGGTGTCCATGCACTTGCCGTCCTCGATGGCGCACAGGGAAGCACCGGAGCCGATATGGCACACGACGACCTTGCGGGCCTCGCCGTTGGTCATCTCGGCGACCTTCTTGGAGATGTAACGGTAGCTGGTGCCGTGGGCGCCGTACTTACGGATGTGCAGCTTGTCGCAGACGTCCTTGGGCAGGGCGTAGGTCTTGGCGACCTCGGGCATGTTGAAGTGGAAAGCAGTGTCGTAGACCGTGACGTTGGGCAGGTCGGGATACTGCTCCAGGCAGTACTCGATAACGTTGGCCTCGGGGTTGTTGTGCAGCGGCGCCAGCGGGGCGACCTCGCGGATCTTGGCGAGGACGTCCTCGTCGACGAGGGAGGAATCGCCGAAGTACCAACCGCCCTGAACGATACGGTGGCCGATGCCCTCGATCTTGACGCCGTTGGCCTCAAGGTCCTTCAGGACGACCTCGATGGCGACCTTGTGGTCGGGGAACTCGATGTTCTCGGTCACCTTCTTGGAGCCATTGGCAGCGTGGGTGAAGGTACCGCCGGTAAAGCAGACGCGCTCGCAGGAGCCCTTTGCGGACACCTTGTGGGACTTGGTATCGATGACCTGATACTTAAGCGTCGAAGATCCTGCGTTGACGACCAGAACGTTCATGTGTCTCCCTACTAACAGGCGGTGTGGCGCCGCCAGGTTACATACGCTTCAATAATAAACCCAAACGCCCTCGCGCTCGGGTTTATTGCGTTGATATATAAGTTATCGGTGCCCAAATACTCATGGCCTTTGACTTGTAAGACGAAAGAGCGCGGGGATATACACCAAAGAAGATATCCCGAGCGCTACAAGCAATATGACTCGAATGCCCGCGATGCTGCTCAACGCAGCATTGAACAGATAGAAAAGGATGGCACCCACCGCCACCATCTGGCTTTGGACCGAAATTAGTGAACAGCGCATCGAAGAATCGACAGCATTTTGAAAAATTGAGTATTTAATTGGAGCAAATAACGAGTAAGCGACCGTCTGCAGCACATAGAACACGGGCAGCAAATAGACCGGAGTAAAGGGAATCAAAAACAGAGCAGTCAGGGAAAGGCGCACGATGCCGCAAATACGCGCAAAACGGCCCTTGTCGACATGAGCAATCACACTGGGCACAATAAGCCCCATGGAGGCCGAGGCAAGGAGCTGGACCGCAATGATCACACCCGAAGCGACGGCATTCATTCCGCGACCCGCAAGCAACAGTGAGAAAAAGTCTTCCAGGGCGACAAAAGCAAATGCCTGAGAGCAGTCCATGATGAACGCTGAAAGAAGAATGCCGTTACGCGCAATAGCGGCACCGATCATCTTCGGGCTAATTCCACGCTTAGGTGTCGCTGCAGTGTCCCCTCTTCGCATCTCAGGAATGCAGGCAACGACAACCAACGTCAACACCATTGCGATGATATCTGCCGAAAGACCAATGAGATATGCACCGACAGACGAAATGAAACCGCCCACGCAAGCGGAGATGGCATAAGAGGCATAGAAAACAAATCGCTCAACGACATTAAGTCTTACGAGCTGGTCCTGAGAGACGCTGTCAATGTAGATCGCTTCTATGGATCCGCTCACACATGCAACTGCAAATCCTTTGAGAGCAAACGCGCCGATTAAAAGCAGAGGAGAACGGGCGAAAAGTAGGGCGGCGTAGTATCCAAGCATTCCCACGACGCCAACGAGACCGCTTGTCTTTCGTCCAAACCTGTCAGCAATATAACCAGTAGGAACCTCAAGAATGAACTTACTCACTTGGTATGCAATCATCATGCTAGAAATCGCTACCATCGAGAATCCGACGAATTCAAGGTAAACCGTCAGAAAATACAAAATGGTGCTGAAGTTCGACAAAAAAACAAACGTCATATAAAGCAAAACCGTACGGTTTTTCATGCTCCGCCCTCCAAGAGTCAACAATCTAAATCGGAATCTTGGAAAAGCATGAGGGCAAAGCCGTCAGTCATGTGTTACAAGGCGTCAACATTCACTTGACGACACGAGGCCAAATGGCCTCACGAAGCAAGATGACGCAATAGGTGAAGAAATACCGTCTGGTGTCGATCGGTCCAGGCATTTTGTCGATAGCAAAAGTAGATGGGCAAGGCTACGTCATGCGAACCTTCAATAGAGTACTCGCTCACTTCCGACCCATCTGATGCGAGAGAAGAGCCAGAAAAACCCAATATTAATCCCCCGGCTTGAAGAAACTCAGCCTGCGCTCTGTTTCCGTATTCGACGTCGCGGAAGCGGAAATTAACCAGCTGAGCTTCGGGGCATTGATTGATCGCATTGAGACAGGGCGACAAATTAATGGGAACAGCTAACCTGCCGCCCAGTAACTCACGAACGGTCATAGCACCCACAGATTGATGACCCGCTGGGCACGAAAGAACCTTGAGCTCCTTTTCACCCAAGTATTTCGAAGAAAGGACACTGTCCCTTGGTTCCTCAAATGAGATGGCCGCATCCGAAATGCCAAGCACAAGTGATTCAAAGCATGTAGCCGTTGGCTGATGCCACACATCAAGGTGAATCTGAGGGTGCGAGCTTTCAAACGAGTCGTACCAGTTTTCGGAAAAAAGACGCCCCCGCCCGTGAAGACAGGGAACGTAAAGACGAAAGTGGCCGTCGGGCGAAACGCCACCGTTCCCCGATTGGGTGTACTTTTTGAGATCGTCGACTTGTGCCAGGATCACGCGTGCACGACGCGCAAATTCTCTGCCCGCCGGAGACAAAACAGCCTCCCCCGCCGATCGATTGAGCAAAACGATCTGATACTCAGACTCCAGTTTCTTAATTGCCGACGAGACAGCCTGTGGGCTCACGTGAACGGCGCGAGCCGCTTTGCGCACGCCGCCGTAGTTCGCTACCGCTTGAAGGTATTCGAGTTGAGAAAACTGCATAGGTTACTCCAAAGGCAGCCAAGGCGACGGGCCGTGCGTCCTCAGATGAGGTTCTCGCCCAGGTTCTTGCCGCCGAGGACGTGCATGTGGAAGTGCATGACGGTCTGACCGGCGTTGACGCCCTTGTTGGAGATGACGCGGAAACCGTCCTCCAGACCCTTGGCCTTGGCGACCTCCTGGATGGCGTGGGCCATGGCGCCCATGGTCTCGGCGGGCACGTTATCGGCGATGTCACTGTAGTGCTTCTTGGGGATCACGAGCGTGTGGACCGGCGCCTGGGGATTGAGGTCGTCGAACGCGATGACCTGGTCATCCTCGTAGACGACGGTCGAGGGGATCTCGTGGTTGGCAATTTTGCAGAAGATGCAATCACACATGGTTGGTTCCTTTCTCACAGACCAAGGTAATTATATTTGGTCGGGATGGTTAGAACGAAAGGTTGTCGTCGGTGTTGGCGGCTTCGCCGTCGGCGAGCACGTCGTTGCCGTCGACGTCCTTCAGGAGCACCGAGACCTTCTGCTCGGCATCGGACAGGCGGGTACGCAGGCTCTTGAGGAGCTCGACGCCGCGGGTATAGCTCTCAAGCGACTCCTCGAGCTCCATATCGCCCGATTCCAAGCTGCGTATGATGAGCTCCAACTCCTGCGAAGCCTGCTTGTACGTAAGCTGCTCGACCGGGGTCTTTTCTGCCATATCTGTTTCCTTTCCTAAAGGTTTATCGCTGTGAAACGCGGCCTACTCGACCGTATTGACCGTTGCCGCCACGTTGCCGTCTGCCATGCGTACACGAATGGCATCGCCGGGCTTAAAGGTCTTGGCGCTCGTGGCCAACCCATCATCGCTGTACGCGATGGAATAACCACGGGCAAGCACCTTGAGCGGCGACAGGGCATCGAGCGAGGCTGCCGCACGGCCCAGGTCGGATGCTGGCTTGTTGAGCATCGTGCGCCCCTGATGCTCCAGGCGAGAGCTCGCGAGCGTGAGCGCATGGCGTTTGCCATCGAGCCCCGAGGTGCTTGCAACCAGGCGCTCGGGCAGGCGCTCAAAGTTGGAGCGGAATGTCCCGACCGAGCGTACTATGGCGCTCGACAGGCGATCGGCAGTCAGCGCAAGCTCTGACTCGCGACGCTCAACCATAAACGTTGGGTCGTTGAGGCACGGGCGGCACGCAGCCGCATCGAGCGCATCGCCCAAGCGAGCCGTATAGGTATTCCAGGCACGGCGACCGCGCTGATCGAGCATCTCCAGGTCGACCTGGGCCGACCCAATCATCGATGCCATCGCGGCACCCAGACGCTGATAGCGCGCCTCGAGCACATCGGCCAACTCCGTCATAGCCGGCGCCACCGATTCGGCCGCCGCCGTAGGCGTAGAGGCGCGACGGTCGCTCACCATGTCGCAAATCGAGGTATCGGGCTCATGGCCAATGCCGGTCACCACGGGCACGGGACAAGCCGCCACCGCGCGGGCAAGCTCCTCGTCATTAAAGGTCATGAGGTCCTCAAAGGAGCCGCCGCCGCGCACCAGCAAGATGCAGTCGGGCGCCGGCGTGACGGCGGCGGCACGGCGCAGGCCCTCGATAAGCTCGGCC
>URTD01000102.1 GCA_900550735.1 uncultured Collinsella sp. | reverse complement strand
GCCCCACGCGCCGCATCCGTCAGTTTGCCGCCCGCGTGCTGCACCTGCTTGCCGAGCGCGATCCGCAGCGCGTCGTGCCCTGCGTGCCCGCGCTGATCGAGGCACTCGACCGCCCCGAGGCTCAGACCCGCTGGGAGGCCCTCGATGCCCTTGCGGCGCTCGCCACCACCTGCCCCGAGCAGCTGGGCGATGCCTTTGAGGGCGCCGAGACCGCGCTGTTCGACGAGATTTCCTCCACGCTGCGCTATGCCGCCTTCCGCCTGCTGTGCGTGTGGGGTGCCACGAGCGTCGAGCGTTCGCGCGAGGCTTGGCCCATCCTGGACGAGGCCATCCAGTGCTACCACGGCGACCTCGAGTATCGCGACATGCTCGGTTGCCTGTACGAGTTTGGCCAGGGCGAGATTGACGCCGAGGTCGCCGAGAAGCTCGCGCTGCGCCTTAAGTTCGATGCCGAGAACGGTAAGGGCAGCTATCTCAAGGCCCGTTCGAGCGAGATTTGCGAAATGCTTGTTAAACGTTTTGGCCTGGATCTCTCCAAAAAGAAGAAGCGTGCTAGCGTTAAAAAATCTGACGACGCCGAAGACGAGGAGTAACAGATTATGGCGCACGATGTAGTCCTGATCCCCGGTGACGGTATCGGTCCCGAGATTACGCAGGCCATGCGCCGCGTGGTCGAGGCCACCGGTGTCCAGATCAACTGGAATGTCCAGGAGGCCGGCGCCGGCGTCATGGACGAGTTTGGCACGCCGCTGCCCCAGCATGTGCTCGATGCGGTCGCCGAGACCAAGGTTGCCATCAAGGGCCCCATCACCACGCCGGTCGGCACGGGTTTCCGCAGCGTTAACGTGGCCCTGCGCAAGCACTTCGACCTGTACGCCTGCGTGCGCCCCTGCCTGTCGCAGCCGGGCGACGGCTCGCGCTTCCGCGACGTCGACCTGGTCATCGTGCGCGAGAACACCGAGGACCTCTACGCCGGCATCGAGTTCGATGAGGGCGCTGCCGAGGTCGAGGAGCTCTCGCAGCTTGTCGAGCGCTCGGGTCAGAAGACCTTCGCCGCTGATTCCGCCATTTCAATCAAGCCGATCTCCATCGCCAAGAGCCGCCGCATTGTGGAGTATGCCTTTGAGTATGCTCGCCGCTGCGGCCGCAAAAAGGTGACGGCCGTGCATAAGGCCAACATCATGAAGGCGACCGACGGCCTGTTCCTGCGCGTGGCGCGCGAGGTGGCCGCCAACTATCCCGATATCGAGTTCAACGACAAGATTGTCGACGCCACCTGCATGGGCCTGGTCCAGAACCCCAACGACTTCGATGTCCTGGTGCTGCCCAACCTGTACGGCGACATCGTGAGCGACCTGTGCGCCGGCCTAGTGGGCGGTCTGGGTATGGCTCCTGGCTCCAACATCGGTGCCGACTGCGCCATCTTTGAGGCAACGCACGGCTCCGCGCCCGATATCGCTGGCCAGGATATCGCTAACCCCACGGCCGAGATTCTGTCTGCGGCTATGATGCTCGATCACCTGGGCGAGAACGATGCGGCCAATCGCATTCGCGCCGCCGTTTCTGCCACGCTCGACGAGGGTGAGCAGGTTACCGGCGACGTTCGTCGTGCCCAGACCGGCTCCGTTGAGGGTGCTGTGGGCACGCAAGCCTTTGCCGATGCCGTTATCGCGCACCTGGCCTAAGGTATGCACGCTGCAAACGCCTAAATAGTACTTAAGTGTTTGCGTATAACCTAAGAATCAATACGCCCGGCGCTCTGTCGGGCGTATTCTATTGCGGACTATGTTTCCTAACAAGGAGTAACTGATATGGGTCTGATTCAAAAGAAGGACGAGAAGGACGAGATCGACGGTATCCAGATCATCGAGCGCGGCGAAGGCCCCGACGGTGATGAGGAGGAGAAGATCGATCTGGTCGCCGGTACGTCTGCCGAGCACATTGCTGCCGGTACGACGGCCGAGGAGGAGGACGCTCGCCTGGAGGCAAAGATCGCCGCGGACGCCGCCGACGAGAACCTCATGCCCGAGGAGCAGGACGAGGACGACGACTCCGACGAAGACGACCACGCTTGCAAGCACAAGAAGACGATGATTGTCGCCTTTGTGGTCGCTATCGTGATTGCTGCCGTGATTGGCTTCTTTATCGGCAACGGTGGTTTTGGCGGCAAGGGCGTCGGCTCGGCGACCCTCACCGAGGACCAGCTCGATTCGACCGTGGCAAGCTACAGCTACAACGGCAAGAAGAGCGACATCACCGCGCGCGAGGCCATTGAGAGCCAGTACAGCCTCGACACCGTCAAGGATGGCGATGGCAACTACACCGCTCCCTCTGCCGACGTCATCCTGTCCTACGTGCGCAACAAGATTCTGCTCGATGCTGCCGAGGACGAGGGCATTACCGTTTCTTCCAAGGAAATGAAGAAGTACGCTGAGGATTCCATCGGCACCTCCGACTACAAGACCATGGCCACGCAGTACGGCGTGTCCAAGGACCAGGCCAAGCAGATCGTCCGTCAGTCCGCGACGCTGCAGAAGCTCTACAAGAAGAAGGTCGGCGACAGCTCCGCAAGCATGCCGACCGCTCCGACCGAGCCTTCTGACGGCAACGAGGAGACCGCGAGCAAGGATTACGCCGACTACATCATCAACCTTGCCGGTGACGAGTGGGATAGCGAGAAGGGCACCTGGAAGGATGCCGACAGCACCTATGCCAAGGCCTTCGCTGACGATGCCTTTACGGCCGATAGCGCTACCTACAAGCAGGCCATGACCGCCTATTACACCGCCTACCAGCAGTACTCTTCGCAGGCTTCGAGCGCCAGCTCCAAGTGGACCGAGTATGCTAACGGCCTCTACGCCAAGGCCAACATCAGCATCTACGGCCTGTTTGCGTAAGCTCGACGGGCTTTTCCGCCCATACAACCGATTGGCGCTGTAAACCCGCCGGAACGGATTGACCCGTTCCGGCGGGTTTTTTGTACCACTGAGATCCCTAGGACAGGCTTTGCGAGCATGCAAGCACTCCATCGCGTCTCCCTAATTCATCTGGGAAAACGGCTGAAAACGATTGCAATTCTCCGGTGAACGGTCGAAAACTACCGTTCACCGATAATTTCGAAGCTGGTTCAAACTGGTATTAAGTCAAAAAGACCAATTCACAAATCTTCACAATGACCTGCAATTTTTCTACATGCTATTTTTAGCCGCCCTGCGTTGTTTAGACACAGGAATAGTTCCGATCTTTTGCCAAAGCTTTTCGAAACGGTTTCAAAACCGCAGGTAGAAGTGTTAACGAGCGGTAAACGGTCGAAATATCACCGTGAGCGGTGCAAAAACGTTTTACCGTATGAATCAACGAAAGCGACCTCTTCTGGGGTGATATAGTGACAACAATACGTCACGTGGTTACTACCAGTTTAGAAACCACTGGTCTTCAAAGAACGCTTTCTAAGAAGCTTTAAGGGCGAGTGCCCGCTGGCTTCCGAAAATCATCGGACTCAGATTGTACACACCTTCGGAAGGGAAATTTGAATGGTTGGCTTTATTCTTACCGGTCATGGACAGTTCGCACCCGGCCTTGCAAGCGCTATCGCTATGGTTGCCGGCGACCAGCCTGCTTTTACCGTCGTTCCTTTTGAGGGCGACCAGGCCGCATCCTACGGTGAGGATCTCCGCGCCGCTATTACCGCCATGCGCGAGGAGTGCGATGGCGTGCTTGTCTTTACCGACCTGCTTGGCGGCACCCCGTTCAACCAGTCGATGATGATTGCCCAGGATGTCGACAACGTCGAGGTTCTGACTGGCACCAACCTTCCCATGGTTATTGAGCTTCTGTTCCTCCGCGGCAATGCCACGCTCGCCGAGCTTGGCGAGCAGGCCGTGACCGTTGGCCAGACGGGCATCACCGCCCAGACGGTCGCATCCGTTGCCGGCTCCGAGGAAGAGGATATCTTCGGCGACGAGGACGGCATCTAATGGCCGATTTCGGAGCCAACGTCCTGAGCTCCTCGGTCGCCCTTTTAGGCCTGCTTGTCATCATGGGCTTGATTTACACCATCTGGTCGCAAATCAACATGAAGAAGAAGCAGAAGTACTTCAAGGAGCTGCACACCGAGCTCAAGCCGGGTCAGGAGGTTCTTTTCGCCGGCGGTATCTACGGAACCGTCAAAGGCATCGAAGGCGAGAAGGTCCAGATCAAAGTCCGATCCGGAGCCGTCGTAGATGTTTCGCGTTACGCGATTCAGGAGATCAAGTAACTGTCGTCAGCAAATATCGAAAGGAAGCTGATCAACATGGCAGAACCCAACATTCTTCTTACCCGCATCGATAACCGACTGGTTCATGGTCAGGTTGCCACCCAGTGGAACTCCACTCTGGGCTCCAACCTCATCCTCGTCGCCAACGACGACGTGGCGTCCAACACCATGCGCCAGAACCTCATGAAGATGGCTGCTCCCGCCGGCGTCGCTACGCGTTTCTTCTCCCTGCAGAAGACCATCGACGTCATTGGCAAGGCGAGCCCGCGCCAGAAGATCTTCATCGTGGCCGAAACACCGGAAGACGTGCTTACGCTCGTCAAGGGCGGTGTGCCTATAAAGAAGGTAAACATCGGCAACATGCACATGTCGGAAGGAAAGCGCCAAGTCGCCACCTCCGTCGCAGTTAACGACGAGGATGTCGCTGCGTTTAAAGAGCTGCAGGAATTGGGGGTGGAGTTGGAGATCAGGCGCGTTCCGAGCACGCCTGTTGAGGACACGAGCAAGCTCTTCTCGTAATCCTCGTGATCCACGTTGTCAGGAGTGAAACCCTGACGTTCTGTACGTGATATCCAAAGTGCGTACATACATTTTGAAAGGAGGAGCAAGATGGAATACTCGATCATCCAGATCGCTCTGGTCTTCGTTGTTACGTTCATCGCGGCAATCGACCAGTTTGACTTCCTCGAGTCTCTCTATCAGCCCATCGTCACCGGCGCCGTCATCGGTCTTATCCTTGGCGACCTCAACACCGGTCTTCTCGTGGGTGGTACCTATCAGCTCATGACGATCGGCAACATGCCGATCGGAGGCGCTCAGCCGCCTAACGCCGTCATCGGCGGCATCATGGCAGCCATTCTCGCTATCGCCACGGGCCTCGAGCCCAACGCGGCAGTCGGCCTCGCCATTCCGTTCGCTCTGCTTGGCCAGCTTGGCGTTACCCTGGTCTTCACGCTTATGTCCCCGCTTATGTCCACGGCCGATAACATGGCTCACAACGCGGACACCAAGGGCATCGAGCGCCTGAACTACTTCGCCATGGCTCTGCTCGGCCTGATCTTCGCTGTCGTCGTCACCCTGTTCTTCATCGCTGGCGCTACCATCGGTCAGACCATCGCTTCTGCCATCCCGACGTGGCTGCAGACCGGTCTGTCCGCTGCAGGCGGCATGATGCGCTTCGTCGGCTTCGCCGTCCTGCTCAAGGTTATGATGAACCGCGATATGTGGGGCTTCTTCCTCATGGGCTTCGGCCTCGCGCTCATCACCGTTGCCAACGATTCGCTGGCAACCCCTGCTCTGCTCATCCTCGCTCTCATCGGCTTCGGCATCGCTTTCTGGGACTTCCAGCAGCAGACCGAGCTGAAGGGTGCAGCTGTTTCTGACGGAGGTGACTTCGAAGATGGCATCTAATGAGTATGTGATCCCGGAGCACTACGAGGATCTCACTCCTGCTCCGCAGCTCGACCAGAAGACCCTCAACAAGATGGCTTGGCGCTCCTGCTTCCTGCAGGCCTCGTTCAACTACGAGCGTATGCAGGCCGCTGGCTGGCTCTACTCCATCATCCCCGGTCTGGAGAAGATCCACACCAACAAGAACGACCTCGCGGCTTCCATGAGCCACAACCTGGAGTTCTTCAACACTCACCCGTTCCTGGTCACCTTCGTCATGGGCATCATCCTCTCTCTGGAACAGCAGAAGGCTGACATCGAAACCATTCGTGCCGTGCGTGTTGCCGCTATGGGTCCTCTGGGCGGTATCGGCGACGCAATCTTCTGGTTCACTCTGGTTCCTATCACCGCAGGTATCACCTCGAACATGGCCATCAACGGTTCGCTTGCTGGTCCTATCATGTTCCTGCTGATCTTCAACATCGTGCGCATGCCGCTTCTTCCTGATGTACTGGTCTTACAACCTGGGCACCAAGGCTATCGACATCCTGACTGCCAACGCTAAGGAGTTCACCCGTGCAGCTTCCATGCTGGGCGTCTTCATCGTCGGTGCTCTGACTTCCAACTACGGCGGCACCACCGTTGCTACCGTCATCGAGAACGGCGACAGCCCCATCGTTATCCAGAGCATTCTGGATGGCGTCCTGCCCAAGCTGATCCCTCTGGCTCTGACCCTCGGCCTGTTCTTCCTGATGAAGAAGAAGAACTGGAAGCCCGTTACCTGCATCGCTCTGCTGCTGGTCATCGGTCTGGTCGGCGCATTCTTCGGCATCTTTGCTTAAGACATAAGCCGGAATCACAATGCACGCGGTACTTCTTGATTTTAATGGGACGATGTTCTTTGATACCCGCTTCCACATGGAGGCGTGGTCAAAGATCTATCATGAACTGCATCCCGAAGATAAAAGCCCTCTTGCATCGACGAAGATTTGCGGTCCCTGCAATGATGTCATCCTGAAGAACATGGCCCCGTGGCTCACCCCTGCGGAGCGCCAGCAGTATTCAGAAAAGAAAGAGGCGCTGTACCGGGAGGCATGCAGGAACGATCCTGCCAGTTTACACCTCGTAGCAGGTGCTGAAGAGCTGCTGCAAGGCTTACAGAAGCGCGGCATCCCGTTCGCGCTGGCGAGTGCTTCCATAAAAGCAAATGTTGATTTCTACTTTGACTCGTTTCCAATCGGTCACTGGTTGAAACAACAGGACGTCGTGTACGACGACGGAAGCTATGCCGACAAGGGCG
>URTD01000101.1 GCA_900550735.1 uncultured Collinsella sp. | reverse complement strand
GCGACAGCGTTGCGACGGAAAGCTCACCCGCTTCAAGAAACTCCTCGAGCGCCGCCTCGTCCAACGCAGCAGCGTCCTCCTGAACGGCACCGCCCGCCAACAGTTCGTTGGCATCCAGGCAGCCTTCGGAAAGACGCTGCCCAAGCTGTGCCAGCAAAACATCGCGGCCGGGATTCTCCAAATCGATTTTGTTGATATAGATGAACGTCGGAATGTCATAGCGCGCAAGCAGGCGCCACAGGGTTTCGGTGTGCCCTTGCACGCCATCGTTGGCACCCACAACCAAAATCGCATAGTCGAGCGCGCGCAATGTGCGCTCCGCCTCGGCCGAAAAATCGACGTGGCCGGGCGCATCCACAAACATGACGTGGGTATCGCCGTGGTCGAGTACAGCCTGCGACGAGAAGATCGTAATGCCGCGCTCGCGCTCAATCTCGTTCGTATCCAGATGCGAATCGCCATCGTCCACGCGGCCGCGCTTGCGAATGCGACCCGCGTCGAACAAAATGGCCTCGGCCAACGTGGTCTTGCCGGCATCGACATGCGCCAAGATTCCAACGACCGCTTGCTTCGACATGGCTCTCCTCTTATTACAAGCCCATCGCACGCGGCAACGGGCGTTCACGCTCCACACTGGATGATACAATTTACGGGCCGGCGGGCGAAGCGGGCCCTATCCCCCGACCGAGCTCATCGCCCCGCGTTGCCGCGCGGCGATTTTCGTAGGTTCGCGCCTTGCGAAAGCCGGCACCTCCCCTTTTGTCTGCCCGGGTTCATCTGGGGCAGTAACAACGCGAGCCCCACAACAACGCGTTTTACCAAAAATGGCCCCACTCGGGGCCATTTTCATTTCGGTGAAACGCTGGTATGTGACTCGGCCTTTATGCCTCGCGCAGCCAATCAAACGCGACGCGCGGCGTACCGTCCGACACATATACGATACCGGTGCGCTTAAACCCGGCCTTGGCAATGGCTCCCTGCATGGGCAGGTTGTCCTGATGCGTGTCGATACGCAGGTGATCGGCACGCTCTTTGGCAAAGGCAAACATCGCAGCCGCGATACCGTGTACGGCGCCATCGGACGCCACACGGTGCAGCACGGCGTACGGAGTGTCACTGCGCCATTGACCATCCTCAATTACGTCATAGCACCCGTCCGGGCCCGGTAAAAAGGCAAACGTCGCTACCACGCGACCGTCGACTTCGCACACATAGCTGCCACCGGCGGCGATATCGGCAGCCAGCTGCTCGGCAGAAGGCGTGCCCTCGGGCCATTGCGTGGCGTTGCCATGCGCGCGCATAAAGGCGCGGGCAGCGTCGTAGATAGCCATGACGGCGGGAATGTCGGTATCGAGGGTTTTTCTGATCATCACGCGGCGGCCTCACGTTTATTGGTATCACTTTGATTGAGCAATGATACCAGCGTTTGAAGAGGGGCGCGAAGCAGATGGGAAGCAAAAAGCGAGCCGCCTGGTCAAAGGCCAAAAGCGAGTTTTTGAGCACTGCCACCGGCGGCGATATGAGCGACCTGTTTGCACGCGAGGACGAGCGCCGCGACGCCCTGGACGCCGAGCGCGATGAGGCCTGGCGCTACAAGTCGTGCGAGCGCAAAAACCGTTACGACACGCGCGCCGAGGCCGAGGCCGTTATGGCCGACTGCGAAAACCGCGGGCGGCGCGGTTTGGCCTGCTACAAATGCGAATACTGCGGTGGATGGCACCTGACGTCGCACCCTTGGAAATAGGCGCCGCATCGGCACGGCATTGACGGAGCGCCAGCCATCGCACGCAAGCTACGGGCGCGGCGGCACCAAAACATCGTAACGAACGGCCTTGCCCGCAAGTTGATAGCTCGGCTTAACGCCGGCAAGCAGTGGCCCCTTCACCGGTCGCTTGATAACGACCTTGCGCGGGTGCACCGCAAGCGCAGCTTCGACCAACGTCTCCTCATCGGCGCACGGCTGTTCCAGATGATGCAAGAGTTGGAACTTCTTTTTAACCGCCGCGCTCTTGGTGCGTCCGGGAAACATGGGGTCCAGATACACCACGTCAGGAACGGTGAGCTCGCCCTGCCCGATCAGCTCAGCTGTATGGCGAAGGCCGGCAATGCTGTCCTCGCCCGCATGTAAGCGCATGCGCGCCACGGCTGTCGCAAGCGCCGGATCATCTGCCGCGCGATCCAAGGCATCCTTGAGGAGCGCCGCGATCACGCAATCCTGCTCATACAGATCGACGGTAAAGCCCGCGGCCGCCAGCAGCAGCGAATCCTCGCCAAAGCCTGCCGTGGCGTCAATCGCCCATGGGCTCTCGATGCCTTTTGCGCGCGCAGCCTTTACCAGCAGTTCTTGCTGCAGACGGCCCTGCTTGAGCCGTGGAAGCATGCGGGTGAAATCGGCACGCAGCTCCATCGTGCCGTCGGTGAGCGTGAGGCCCTCGGACTTCCCGATTAGCTCAAGCCCCGCGGACCGAGCAACAGAAAAGGGATCGACGACGCCCATGGGTACTCCTTAACAAGCAAAACGAATACGCGAGCGCCGTTTATGTCGGCACCCAACCGTCCGCTATTGTCCCACATGCGACATGGCCCACAGCATCCCAATGCAAAGCACCGCCATCAATCCCGTGCACACGGCAGCGATCACAGAATCACCCATGCGCCTTCCCAACGACCGCGGCTCATGCACTTGCCCTGCTCCGTACATCATGGCTCCTCCTTGAGACCAGCTCTTACCATGGACCCATCATCGCAGCGCCGCGCATACGCTGCCATCGATTTGACTTACGCCCAGCTTTCCTTTTTGAAAGGTTGGGTTTGGCTGCGCGGGCTCAATGCGCTTTCAAACGCATGCATCGCCGCGTTGAACTACAATGTGCTTCACCATATGTGCAGCACATTGGGTGCGCCAAGTTGGCGTACTCGTATCGAAAGGACCAGCCATGAGCTTCACTCGCAAGACTCTCAAAATCCTTGCTCTCATCTACTTTGTTTTGGGCATCGCCAGCCTCGTCACCGCCGGCGTCGGTATCGCCACGGGCGGTCTCGATTCCACGTACGGTTCGTACGCCACGCTCGCAGCGGTCGTGCTTATCGCCAAGGGTCTCGTCGACCTTGCCGCAGGCGTCGCCGGTATCAAGGGCGCCAACAAGCCTTCGCAGGTGGACGGCGCGTTTAAGCTCGGTATTGTTGCCGCGGTCGCCACGCTTGCCCAAGCGGTGCTCACGCTTCCCGCGTTTGGCGGCGACGCCATCAACTTTGGCGCCTTTGTCATCGTGGTGTACGACCTGTTCTTTGTTCAGCAGGCACACGCCGTTAAGGCCGAGAACAAGGACCGCCTATAAGCGCTCGCTTCTCATAACCTCTGCAGCCAAGCAACTAAAAAGGGCCGATCGCGCATCTCCGCGGTCGGCCCTTTACGTTTGCCCAGATAAAACCTACCAAAATAAACCTGTCCCTTTTTGGCAGGTTGTTAGCTGTGGCGGTACTCGGCGATGATGAAGTCGATGTCGGTCTGAAGGGTATCCAAATTTGCCAGGCGCTCTTTGTCGGCGGGGCGCGTGCGGTAGTAGTACGGCGTCATCTGGAACACCGCCTCGATGTCCGCCTGGGTCTGAAGCGTAATATTCGCAGACACCCGCTGCGTTCCGACCAACTCGAGCTCGGTGGTCTTCGGCAGCTTCTCATCGTTAAGGTACGGCGTGTCGTAGAGTACCTCCTTGAGCCCAAAGAGGTGACGAGCACCCGGCACCACGGTGTAGAGCGAACCCTCCGGCGCCAGCACGCGGGCAAACTCGCGCTCGTTAAAGGGGGCAAAGAGCTCGGTCACCATATCGAAGGCGCCATCGGCCACGGGGATGTCCTTCATGTTGGCCACGAAGTAGGTCGCATCGCCGCGCTTGGCGGCCAGGCGCACCATCTCCTTGCCCAGGTCAAAACCGTAAGCATCTACGCCCGGCACCGCGCCCATGGCACTGGTGTAATAGCCCTCGCCACAGCAAATATCGAGCAGCGTCATGGGGCCGTTCGCAGACGTGGCGCGCCCAGACACCTGCTTGCGCACCAGCTCGACCATCGCATCGCGCAACGGCGCGTAGTATCCACGGTTCAAAAAGTCACGACGGCTGCGCGCCTGCGACTTGGGATCGCCCATGGAGTCGCCGCTCTTGGACGAGCGCAGTAGATATAGATAACCCTCGCGCGCACGGTCAAACCGGTGTCCGCCCGCGCATGCGGCCCCACGCTCATCGTCCACCAACGGTTCATGGCAAACGGGACACAACAACATGGCAACTCCTTAGCGCGAACAACACAACGCACACCATTGTCGCACGCCTTCCTCACCTAGTCATTGGGGACGTTCTTAAACGACTAGTCATTCAAGAACGTCCCCAATGACTAGTCGATTAGGAGTATCATCATCTGCGCAAATAAGCACGAAAGAGCATATTAGAGATTGAGAGCATATGGCTGACACCGTATCTAAGCACATTGACATGACCACCGGCTCGCTGTGGCGCAATATCCCCCTGTTCGCCTTCCCCGTGGCCGCCACGAGCATCTTGGAGCAGCTGTCGAACCTCATCGCCACGGTCATCATCGGCAACTTCTCGGGCGACCAGGGAACCCTCGCCATGGCGGCGGTCGGCTCCAATGTTCCGCTTACCAGTCTTATGCTCAACCTGTTTATTGGCATGTCGCTTGGCTCCAACGTGGTCATCGCCAACGCTATCGGCCGCAACGATCAGAATATGGTCAACCGCGCCGTCCATACCTCGATTTTAATGGCGCTCGTGGGTTTTATCGTCATCGCGCTGGGCGAGATCTTTGCCGAGCCCATGCTCGCCGCCCTCAACGTTCCCGCCGAAACCATGCCGCTCGCTTCGCTCTACCTGCGCGTCTTTTTGCTGAGCATGCCCTCGATCTTGCTCTACAACTTTGAGGCTGCGATCTTCCGCTCCGTCGGCATCACCCGCATGCCGCTGCAGGCGCTTGCCGTGTCCACCGTCCTCAACATTGGCCTGGACCTCATCTTTGTCCCCGTACTCCACTGGGGTGTCGCGGGCGTCGCCATCGCCACCGCCATCGCCTACACCGTCAGCGCCGCTACGCTCTTTATCCGTCTGCTCAAGACCGACTCCGTCGTCCGCGTCACCCCACGCGACCTGGCTATCGACCCCGTCGCCCTCAAGCGCATCGTCAAGATCGGCCTGCCCGCCGGCATCCAAAGCGCCGTCTTTGCCGTCGCCAACATCATCATCCAGTCTGCCATCAACAGCCTGGGCACCGAGGTCATGGCGGCATCGAGCGCCGCCATGAGCTTGGAGTACGTGTGCTACAACTTGCTCAACAGCTTTAGCCAGGCTTGCACCACCTTTGTGGGACAAAACCACGGCGCCCGCCAGATCGACCGCTGCACCGAGACGCTCAAGGTTTGCCTGGTCGAAGGCGGTATCGTTGCACTCACCACAATTATCGTTATTGTCGGCCTGGGGCGCGAAATCTTGTCGCTCTTTAACAGCGATCCCAACATCGTCTCAATCGGCTATATCCGCGTATGTTCGATCTTCCCGGCGTACGCCTTTAGCATGTTCTACGAAAACATGTCAGGCTACCTGCGCGGCTTTGGTATCTCGCTCACGCCCGCCCTCATCACCATGATCTGCGTCTGCGGCATCCGCTTCTATTGGGTGTTCTGCGTGTTCCCGCACTTCCGCACCTTTGCGAACATCATGATGGTCTACCCCATCAGCCTGGGCACCACGGCGTTCTTTATGGTCGTGGCGGTACTACTCTGCCACCCGGCACGCACCTATCGCGCCACCCAAGCCAAAGCGACAGCCCGCTAAACACCGCACTCAACGCCACGCCAGTCATTAATTGACAATATGCGAGCTCATATAGTCGATAAAGCGCCTCGTGGCGATGGGCATGGTGTCCCAGCTGCGCCAGGCTGCCACTACGTCGCGCGAGGGGGCGTGCACGATGGGCCGTACGCGAATATCGGCCCGCATGCCCTCCACAGTACGACGGTAGAGCATGCTCACGCCTAGGCCCTCTTCCACCATCGCCATGATGGTGTAGTCGTCGGTCACCTCACTCGTCACGTGCGGCGACAGGCCATGCGCCGCGAATGCATCGAGCACCAGGCTCTGTTCGCCCTCATCCAGAAGCACAAACGGATCGGAAGCCAGGTCGGCGAGCGTCACCTTTTCCTTTGCAGCCAGCGGATGCGCGGCCGGCAGCAATGCCACCAACTCGTCGTGATAGACCACGCGCTTCTCGAGCCCCGCGGTAAACCCGCGTGCCGTAAAGCAAAAATCGACCACGCCATCGTGCACCCACTGGGCGTTGCGCGTGTAATCGCCCTGCTTGAGGGTAAAGTGCACGCCCGGGTGCAGGGCTCCAAAGTCGCGAATCACGCGCGGCAACACGGTTCGGCTCACGTTGGTAAACGTCGCAATGCGAATATCGGTCGACGAAAGCCCCAGCAGCTCCTGGCGCTTGCCCTCAAGCTCAGCCTCGGCAGTTACGATCTGTCGCAGATACGGCAGATACTGCTTGCCATCGCGCGTAAGCGACACACCCCGCTTACCGCGCTCGATAAGCGTGGTACCCAGCTCACGCTCGAGCGCCCTGACGGCCTGGCTCACCGCACTTTGCGTATAGCCCAGCTCGTCCGCCGCGCCCTTAAGACTGCCGCGATCGACCACCATACACACAATCTGATACCGCGATGCCATCGCGCCTCCACATCAATGCAGCCGTAAAACGTTTTGCCAGGGCTTTTTCTGTCAACATTAGTATTTCTTAATCATACTGAAGATACATTCGCTTTACTACATCAACATCTGGGAGCAGAATCCTTTTTGCGAAACCGTTCTGTAACAAAAGGAGTCCCATGGATCGCAAAAAAGCAATCGCGCTCTCATTTTCCGTTCCCGTCGCATGGGGCTTTTCGTATCCC
>URTD01000100.1 GCA_900550735.1 uncultured Collinsella sp. | reverse complement strand
TTCGGCAACTCGGGCGCCGAGGCCAACGAGGGCTCGATGAAGCTTGCTCGCCTGTACGCCAAGCGTGCCGGTAACGGTGGCAACACCATCGTGTGCATGCGTGGCGGCTTTCATGGCAGAACGCTCGAGACCATTGCCGCTACCATGCAGGATTGGCTGCAGGATAGCTTCCGCCCGCTGCCGGGCGGCTTTGTGGCCTGCACACCCAACGATATCGATGAGCTGCACGCAATCTTTAAGCAGCTGGGAAGCGAGATTTGCGCCGTGATGCTCGAGCCGATTCAGGGCGAGAGCGGCGTGCATCCCATGACCGAGGAGTTTATGGCTGCCGCGCGCGACCTGGCGCACGAGGCCGGTGCCGTCCTTATCGCCGACGAGGTCCAGTGCGGTCTGTTCCGCTCCGGTAAGCCGTTTGCGTTCCAGACTTATGGCGTGGAGCCCGACATCATGAGTCTTGCCAAGGGCATCGCCGACGGCGTTCCCATGGGCGCCGTGGTGGCAAAGAAGGAGATCGCCGACGTGTTTAAGCCTGGCGACCACGGTTCGACCTTTGGCGGTAGCTGCTTGGCCGTCGCGGCGTGCGCTGCGACGCTCTCCGCGCTTGTGCGCGGCGATTATGCCGAGCATGCTGCCAAGGTGGGTGCCTATATGGAGCAGACGCTAGCCAAGCTTCCGCACGTGGTTGAGGTCCGTGGCCGCGGCCTGATGCTCGGCTGCGACCTGGATGACGCTGCGGGCGATGCACATGACATTGTTGCCCGAGCGCTGGAGGCCGGTGCCGTGATTAACGCGACCGGAGCTCATACGCTGCGTTTCCTGCCGCCGCTCGTGTGCGAGGAGGCCGATGTGGATAGCCTGATTGAGATTTTGTCGGGTGTCTTGGGCTAGTTCGGCGCAATAACTCAATTTGGACCGGGTTCCGGACTGCGGACGTGCCATATGCGGCATGATTCAGCGGTCTGGAACCCTTTTTGCCTTAGATTTGCTAAGGCTGGGAGACCTACTGGTCAAAAAACATCAAATATGAGTACTGTTACCGATTTGGTAGCAGCAATTTTGGGCTAATCAGACCAAATAACAAGTCGAAATGGCGATGAATGCACGATTTTGGTCCAACTGCTAGTCCTTATAATGGACATATGTTGCGAAACTTAAGCAAATACTATCTTTTTATATGTTGTAACCACGGTAGCAGTACTCATTTTTGTCATTTTTTGGCCACGGCCTTTGTGACAGACGTGCTGGCGGGTTCGAATCCCCTCTGCGATGGGCCCAAAAAGGAAAGGCCCCCATCGCTGGGAGCCTTTTCAATCAAGTGGTGGGCGATGAGGGATTCGAACCCCCAGCCTTGTGCGTGTAAAGCACCTGCGCTAACCGTTGCGCCAATCGCCCGCAGGGACTGAGTATAGCGGAAACCCTATGCTGTTCACCGCTAATTCATAACGAAACTTACGCGGCGACTTCAGCGCCCTTGTCCTCGTCGATAAAGAAGCGCTTGTACCAGATGAGGAACGTCAGCGTGGTATAGATCTTGCGCTGGTTGAGCGCACGACCCTCAAAGTGATCGTCAAGCAGTTTCATGAGCGCATCGGTATCAAAGAAATCGGCAGCCCACGGCGCGGTGAAGTATTCCTTTACGTAGTCGTAGTACTTTTGCTCGCGCAGCCAGAACTTGACCGGTACGGGGAAGCCCACCTTCTTGCGCGTTGCCCACTCGTCGGGCAGCGTGCGGTTGGCGGCGTGACGCAGGACGAGCTTGCAGCCTTCTTCGTTAACACGGTAGTTGGCGGGAATGTGCTCGGCAAACTCCATGACCTTCTTGTCCAGGAACGGGACGCGAAGCTCCAGAGAATGCGCCATGCACATCTTGTCGGCCTTGAGCAGAATGTCGCCCGGTAGCCACATGTTCATATCCAGATACTGTTTCTTGGAAAGCTCGCAGCAGTTGGGAACCTGCTTGTAGTACTCGGCGCACATCTCGGCGGCGTTCTTGCCGGTGTCATAAGCGGGCTTGAGCACCTCGTCGACCTCGGAGGGATCGAACACCTTTGCCTGACCCACATACCAGCGCTCGGGAACCTCGGCGCATTTCGTCAGGAAGTTGTGGCCCTTAAAGTAGGGGAGATGCTGAACGAGTGAGCCCAGGGCGCGACGCACGCCGAGCGGCACGCGCTTCTTAAAGGAGCGCATCTCGGGGGTGTCCTCGTACCACTCATAGCCGGCAAACAGCTCGTCGGCACCCTCGCCCGAAAGGACGACGGTGACCTCCTCGGAAGCCATCTGTGCCAGATAGTACAGCGGCACACTGGACAGGTTCGATTGCGGCTCGTCCATGTGATACTGGATGTCCTCGAGCGCACCGAAGAACTCGTCGGCGGTAATCATCTTGCGCACGTTCTTGATGCCCAGCTTGTCGGAAAGCTCGGCAGCGTAGTTGGTCTCGTTGAAGTTCTTGTAATCGAAGCCGACAGAATACGTGGTGTCGGGCATGAGGCAGGCGGCAATGTAGCTGGAGTCGACGCCGCCAGAAAGGAACGAGCCCACCTTAACATCGGCGATTCGGTGTGCAGCGACGCTTTCGTGCACGACCTTGTCGCACTCGTCCACGTACTCCTCGAAGGTCTTGGAGTTGTCGTCGGTGAAGTCACAGCTCCAGTAACGCTTGATGTCCATGGTGTTGGTCGTCAGGTCATACGTAAAGCAATGCGCCGGGGCAAGCTTGAACACGCCCTTAAAGAAGGTCTCCTCTGTGGCGGGGAATTGCAGCGTCAGGTAGGGGCGCAGCGCGTCGTGGTTGACGGCCTTCTCAAACTTGGGATGGTCCAGGAAGCTCTTGATCTCGGAGCCAAACAGCAGCGAGCCATCGGATGCCTGGTAGTAATAGAACGGCTTGATACCAAAGATGTCGCGAGCGCCAAAGAGTTTGTTCTTGTTCTGGTCGTGAATCACGAACGCGTACATGCCGCGCAGGCGGTTGACCAGGTCCTCGCCCCACTCCTCGTAACCGTGTACCAGGACCTCGGTATCGGCGTTGCAGTGGAAGGCGTAGCCGGCTGCCTCCAGCTCGGCGCGAAGCTCCTGGAAGTTGTAGATCTCTCCGTTGAAGACAATCGTGACCTTGCCGTCATCGCTCGACATGGGCTGAGCTCCAGCTTCGGAAAGATCAAGAATCGAAAGACGACGGAAGCCAAGGGCAACGTTGTCGACGATATGCTGGCCGCCCATATCGGGACCACGGTGGATGATGCGATTCATCATGGCCGTGAGAACCAGCTCACTCTGTTCATCTGTACCGGTAAAACCGACAAAACCGCACATGCAAGATCCTTTCTGCTGACGGCTCAGGTGTACTGCCGCAAGGGTTACGGCAGCTGATGTCAAATAATCTTTACTATCATGCCAATCTTTTGTTTCGTGATAGGGCATAAGCGCCGAGCGAACCGAAAAAACCACGGCCCGATCTTCAGACGAAGCGGCGGGCCGTGGTTGCGAACACTATGCTAAAGAATAGCACCCAGATTTCCTTGTTTTTACGCGGGGTGAACACTGTTGCCATCTATTAACCCACGACACAGTCCATGCAATTTTTTAGAAGGCTGCAGTGCGCGCAGGGTCAGGTGGCATATTAGGATGGTTGATAATACAGAATGTTTCATCGTTTCTGCCGCGGGACGTCTTTTGCCCTTTAAGGCTGAATTTAGCGAGAGAGGTCTTTGTATGTCGAGTCCGACACAAGAGAAGCTAACTCTGATGCGCTATATAGAGTTGCTCGAGGAAGATGACCTTGTTGTTTCCAAACCGAGCGCTTCGTGCGACCAGCGCATTGAGTTTGCGACTGACGACTCGCGCCAGGTGCGTCCGGGCACGTTGTTTGTCTGCAAGGGCCGCGCGTTTAAGCGTGAGTACCTGCTTTCGGCAATCGCCGATGGCGCCGTGGCCTACGTTTCCGAGGTCGATTACGATGCTGATCTTCCCGCGGTGATTGTGAGTGATATTCGTCGCACGCTCGCCGTGGTGGCAGATGCCTTTTATGGGCACCCGTCGGGTAAGGTGAAGGTCTGCGCCTTTACAGGCACCAAGGGCAAGTCGACCTGCAGCTTTTATCTGCGCGGCATTCTTGCCAACGAGGCCAAGCTTACGGGCTGTCATCGACCCGCTCTTAATACGGGCATTGAATTCGACGACGGCATCGAGGCAGGCCCTTCCAAGCTGACGACCCCCGAATCCTTCCTGCTGCAGTCTCGCATCGCACATGCTGCGGAGGCGGGTGCCCCGTGGTTGGTTATGGAGGCATCGAGCCAGGGCCTCAAATACGAGCGCACGGGCAAGATCGCCTTTGAAGTCGGCGCCTTTACCAATATCGGCGAGGATCACATTTCGCCGATTGAGCATCCGACGCTCGAGGATTACTTTGCCAGCAAGCTCAAAATCTTCTCGCAGAGCCGTTTTGCCGTGGTCAATCTCGATATGGATAAGGTCGATCGCGTGCTCGAGGCGGCGTCTCGTTGCGAACGTACGGTGACGTTCTCCCTGACCGACGAGCGTGCCGACGTGCTTGCGCTGGCGATTCGTAATGGCGACTGCGGCGTGGTGGCAACGGTGCGCACGCCCCGCTTTACGCGCGACATTGTGATTCCCACGCCGGTTAAGTTCAATGTCTCCAATGCGCTCGCCGCTATTGCCTGCGCCGAGGCCCTGGGCATTTCCGAAGAGGGTATCGTTCATGGCTTTGAGGGCGTCTTCGTTCCCGGTCGCATGGAGCTGTATCCGTCCGTATCGGGCAAAATCCTGGGCGTCGTCGATTTTGCACATAACGGCATGAGTCTCGAGACGCTCCTGCGCGACTTGCGCGAGAACTATCCCGAGCGCGAGCTGGCGGTTGTATTTGGCGCTACGGGCGGTAAGGGTGTCGATCGACGCACCACGATGGGCATCGCCGCTGGCAAGTATGCCGACCGAATCGTGATTACCGAGGACGACCCCGGCCCCGAGGACGTCGAGGATATTTGTGCCGAGATCGCGCGCAACGTTCAAGCGCAGGGAAATGATAACTGGCAAATCGTGACTGATCGCGTTGCCGCTATCGAGACTGCCGTGCGCGAAACCGTCCGTCCTGCCGTGGTCATCGTGACCGGTAAGGGCGAGGAAGAGCGTATGCTGCGCAAGAACGGACCCGAGCCTTGTGAGCGCGACGGTTCGATTCTCAAGCGCACCCTTGCGGCGTACGACGCCTAGACCAAGCCCCTTCTACGTAATGGAGTGACCATGTCCCACAACACCCTGCCGACCGTTGCCGAGCTTTCGGGCGAGATGCGCGAGCGTCTGGCCAAGGTCAAGTACGTCTTTACCGATCTGGACGCCACGATGCTCGCTCCCGGCTCGTGCGTATTGCGCGATAACGACGGCAATCCCTCGACCAAGCTTGTCGAGGCGGTCGTCGCGCTCGCCCGCGCCGGCATCCAGGTGGTTCCCACCTCGGGTCGCAACCGCACTATGATCCACGAGGACGCGCGCGTGCTCGGCCTCAACTCCTACATCGGCGAGATGGGCGGCCTGGTCATGTACGACCTCAAGGCCAACGATTGGGAGTACCTGACCGGCGACATGCCCTACGATCCCGCCTGTGGTCTCACGCCGCACCAGGTGATCGAGCAGACCGGTGTGTGCGAGAAAATTCTCGCTCGCTGGCCGCATAAGATCGAGTACCACAACGACATGTCGACCGGTTACAAGTACCGCGAGGTCACTGTCGGCATGCGCGGCGATGTGCCTGATGACGAGGTTCAGGCCATCCTCGACGAGGCCGGCTGCGGCCTGGTTTGGGCCTGCAACGGCCATCTGACCCATCTGTCCAAACCGACGACGCTCGAGCTTAATCGTGTTGAGGACGGTCGTGCCTTCAATATCAATCCGGCGGGCCTCAACAAGGGCGTTGCCATTGCGCGCTTCTGCGAGCACCTGGGGATCGAGCGCGAGGAGACGCTGGCGCTCGGCGACTCCGAGTCCGATTTCTACATGGCCGACCACGTGGGCACGTTCTGTTTGGTCGAGAACGGCCTGACTAGCGCCGGCGCGCCCGAGTTCCTGGCTGCTTGCGAGAACGCTTTCGTTACGCGCGGCAAAATTGTCGACGGTTGGGCGGCGACGGCAGAGCTGCTGGTCGCGGCGCGTTCGTAGCGCGGCGTCGCCGCACTTGGACATGTCTTTTCGAGAGAGACTGGTGAGGTAATGTCCGATATCGAGAATCTGGTTGGCGACACGCGCCCCATTGGCGTATTCGACTCGGGTCTGGGCGGCCTGACGGTTGCACGCGCCATCGCGACGGCGCTGCCGCACGAGTCCGTCTACTACTTTGGCGACACCAAACGCTGCCCCTACGGCACGCGCACCGAGGATGAGGTGCGCTCATTTGCGTTGCAGGCGGGTCGTTGGCTTTCGAAGCACGACGTCAAGATTATGGTCATCGCTTGCAACACGGCGACCGCAGCGGCCTTGCGTCTGGCTCAGCAGGTGCTCGACGTGCCCGTGATCGGTGTCATCGCGCCGGGCGCACGTGCGGCGATTAACAGCACTCGCACACGCCGCGTGGGCGTTCTCGCCACCAACCTCACCATTCGCTCGGGTGCTTACACGCGTGCCATTCAGGATTTGGATGCCGGTGTGGACGTGTATGGATGCCCGGCTTCGAGCTTTGTCGAGGTCGTCGAGCACGAGCTCGCCTCGGGTGCGCATCTGCAGGAGCAGTGGCTCGAGAACGAGGACATCTTCGATACGCCGGCCGTGCGAGCGCTGGTCGGCGCCACGGTTGAGCCGCTGCGCGATCGTGGAATCGATACCGTGGTGCTCGGTTGCACGCACTTTCCGCTGCTTGTGGGACCTATTCGCCATGCGCTGGGGCCCGGGGTGCGCGTGGTGAGTTCCGCCGAGGAGACTACGCGCGAGCTGACCGATATCCTCACGCGCCGCGAGCAGCTGGCAGGCG
>URTD01000099.1 GCA_900550735.1 uncultured Collinsella sp. | reverse complement strand
GGACGCATGGTGAGCTGGTCGATTTTGCCGACGGGAAATGACTCGTTTTCGCGTCGGAGCGCGAGGCCCATATAGGAACCGGCTGCTACGATGTGGTATTCGGGTGCAAGCTCGTTGAAGTACTTGAGCGAGGTGATCCCGCGTGGCGCCTCTTGGATCTCGTCGAAGATGATGAGCGTGTCTTCCGGCGTTACGGTTTGGCCACGTAGGAGTTCTATCTGGGAGATGATGCGCTTGGGGTCGAGGTTCCCATCGAACAGCGAGCGTGTGCTCGGCTCGAGCATAAAGTCAAAACGGATGACGTTTCGATACTGCTGGCTTGCGAATTCGTTAAGAAGCCAAGTCTTTCCTGTCTGGCGGGCTCCCTTAAGCAAGAGAGGTTTGCGATTCGCCCTTGATTTCCAAGCGATAAGTTCACTCATAAGCTGTCGCTGCATATTGCCTCCCAACCCTCTCGGCTAGTATAAGGCCATTTGGGAGTTTCCATCGGAAAATGTGGGAGACAACCACGTTTTTCCATCGGAAAATGTGGGAGACAACCACGATTTTCCATCGGAAAATGTGGGAACACCAACCTAAGTTGCGGTGGAATAGTTCCTAAATGGGCTGGTAAACTACCAAAACAGGAACTATTCCACCGCAACTTAGAGCCCCGCCGGCGTGTAAAAGAAACGAGCCCGCATCCCTTGGGGACACGGGCTCGAAAGCTCCATATGGTAGGGGCGGTGGGACTCGAACCCACAATCCTTGCGGCGAGAGATTTTAAGTCTCCTGCGTATGCCAATTCCGCCACGCCCCCGTGAGACTAGAAGTCTAGCACAAGCCGTCCGTTACGCGTTGACGGCCATCGAGTGTTGGCCCGACTTCTCCAGGAACTCTTGGAACTTTGCCTCGTCGCCCTTGTTTTGATACTGCAGGGCCAGCAGGTACTCCAGTCGGCAGCGCTTGACCGGGTCGTCGCCGACATCCTCGAGCATGCGCTCCAGCTCGGGAATGTCGTTGTGGCGCTTGAGGATCATCGTGTCGTACATCAGCTGGCATTCGTGTGCGACTGCCTCGGCCTGACCGCCCTCAAAGCCCTTGATCTCGTGCAGCAACTCCTTGGCCTTTTTGCGGTCCTCCTGGCCAACGTAGTAGTTAAAAGCTTTGATTACCAGGTCGACGCGCTGCATCTTGGGCAGGTTGAGTCCCAGTAGCAGGTCGAACATCTCGTCGGCGCGCTTATGGTCCTCGCGCAGCAGATAGGAGTTCAGGCGCAGGTAGTCGCGGTTGTAGCGCGGGTACAGCATGCTGGTGAGTTTGCCGTCGAGCAAACGATCGAACTCGTCCCACTGCTTGGCGGCCATCAATTGCTGCAGGCGTTTAAACGTGGTGCGTTTTTTGACGCTAAAGAACACCGACACGGCGATGCAGATGATAACGACGGCGGTCCAGAGTGTGCGGGAATCGGGCATATTAGGGTCCTTAGTCGCTCATAAAGCGAGCGGTATGACAACACGTACTAGATGTATTATACGCAGCGCGCAAGCAAACTGGCATAAAAGCTCATCGAGGCCGAGTGCCATCGCTCGCTGCGGTACACTTACCTAAAGTAAACCATGAAGGGAGACATTACCTATGAAGAAGATCGTTTTGGCTTGCGGTGCTGGCGCTGCTACTTCCACGCTCGTTGCCCAGAAGGTCGCTACCCTGCTCGACGCCAACGGTTACGCCGACAAGTACGAGATCGTGCAGTGCGCCATCTCCGAGGCCAAGGACGTTTGCGACGAGGGCGCCGACCTGCTGATCGCCACCACCGTTGCCCCCGAGGGCCTCACCTGCCCGTACGTGAGCGGCGTGCCCTTCATGACCGGCATGAACCGCGTCGCTGCCGAGAAGGCCGTCCTCGACGTCATGGCTCAGTAGGCGCTGCCTGTATGAATGAGCAGAACGCCAATCCGGTCGAGCTCTTTGGCATGCGCGTTGCCCATGTGGGCATTAACGCTGCCGACCCGGCAGACGCCTTGGAGATCGCGGAGCTGTTCTCGACGATGATGGGCCTGCCCGTTATTGAGACCCCGGTTTCGTACTTTAACGATTCGCTGGTCGAGATCATGAAGCAGAACGGTCGTGGCGCCAAGGGCCACATTGGCTTTGCCGTCAACGACATCGATGCGGCCGAGAAGTGGTTTGCCGAGCGCGGGCTCGAGGTCAACGAGGAGTCGCGCGTGCTGCTGCCCGACGGCGGCACCAAGCTCGTGTACTTTAAGCGCGAGTTCGCCGGCTTCGCCGTGCATCTGTGCCGCGAGTAGCGCACAAGCTGCCATAGCTAGCAAAAAGGGATAGGGCCGCGTGGCCCTATCCCTTTATTTATGCCGAGGGGCTTCCTACCGCGGCAGGCGAATCGTAAAGCGGCTGCCGACGCCCTCGACCGAGGTCACGCCGATGACGCCGCCATGGCTATCGACGATCCACTTGGCAATGGCAAGCCCCAGACCCGAGCCCTGCGCGCCGGCATCGCGTGCGTTGTCGGCGCGGTAGAACCGTTCAAATGCGTGAGCTGCGGATTCCTGGTTCATGCCGATGCCCTCGTCCTCAACACTTATGTCGATCGTGCCCGCGCCCGCATCCGGCGTTATGCCAAATGTGACGGCCGTTCCCGCATCCGAGTACTTGGCGGCGTTTTGCACGATCACACGCAGGGCTTGCTTCACGAGCGCCACGTCGACGGGCGCATCGCAGCGCGGGTCGCTGACAAGCGCGGCGTCGTATGCCAGCTGATACGTGTGCGCGGTATCGATCATCTGCGATTCCTCGCATACCTCGCCGACCAGTGCGGCCAGGTTGGTATCCGCACGCCGCAGGACCGTGCGTCCGGCATCGCCGCGCGCCAAAAACAGCAGCTGTTCCACGAGCTCCTGCATGTGCTCGCTTTCGGCCTTGAGGGACGCGATGGATTCTGCCAGCACGTCCGGGTCGTCTTTGCCCCAGCGGTCGAGCATGTTTACGTAGCCCTGAATCACCGCGATGGGCGTGCGCAGCTCGTGGCTTGCATCGTTGACAAAGCGCATCTGCTGCAGCTTGGCCTCTTGCATCTGGCGCAGCAGGCGGTTGAGTGCGACCTCGATGCTTGCCAGGTCGGCATCGCCGGTAGTGACGCTTGGTGAGTCGACGCTTGCGCGCACGATGGCCTGCTCCAGCGTTTCCATCTTGCCGCCGGAGAGCTGCATGCGGCCGAGCTCGTCCACGCGCAAGGCCAGATCGTTGAGAGGCGCCATGGTGCGGCGTACGCGCCTCGCGCCGCCGAGCATGTTGAGTACGCTGATGACCTGCCAACCCACAACGACAAGGTAGAGAGGCCATAACGTGACGAGGTCCTGTGCGAGGGGGAAAGTCTTGGTGGTACGCGCAAACTCGACGGTATAAGTGAGCGTTGTCAGGTCCCAGCCGCGCGCGGGCTTCAGCGACATGCCGCGAACGGTGGCGCTGGGGATCCATCCTGCGGTAAACGCGCCGTTGGGCAGCGTCTGGTTGTATCCATAGACAAGGATCGCCGCCACAATCACTACTAGCAGCAGGTCGAGCCAAACGTAGCTCATCAGGCGGCGCCACATATAGCTCCAGTTGATGGCGCGGGCGATGGATGTGACGCGCTTGGCCTCGGCGTTACGCACGGCAGACATAGCCCACCCCGCGCACGGTTTGGATGATTCGGGCGCCGCCGGCGTCTTCGATCTTGGCACGCAGGTGCGCGATGTGCACGTCGACGTTGTTGGTATCGCCCACGTATTCGTAGCCCAGCGCCTCGTGCGCGATGCGCTCGCGCGTGAGCACGGTCTCGGCATGCGCCATAAGCAAAGCGAGGACATCGAACTCGCGGGCCGTGAGCGCGATGGGCGAGCCGCCGACTGTGACTTCGCGACGGTCGGGGTCGAGCGCAACCGAGCCCACGGTGAGCGTGGCAGGGGAGGGCGAGGCGGATGCCTGGGTCGAGCCGCTGACCGGGGGCATCGCGACGGCGCCGGCATCCGCGCCGCTCGCCATGCCCGCCCCGGCGCCACCAACGACCGAAGCCGCCCGCACAGCCTCCGAGCGCTTCAGCGCCACACGGATCCGTGCGAACAGCTCCTCGATCGCAAACGGCTTGGTCAAGTAGTCGTCGGCGCCGGCATCGAGCCCGGCAACCTTGTCCATCACGGCATCGCGCGCGGTGACCATAATCACCGGCACATCCTTGTGCTTGCGGACACGCCGCAGGACCTCCATGCCGTTGAGCTGCGGCAACAGCACATCGAGCAGAATCAGATCGTAGTCGCGCTCCAGCGCCAGGTCCACGGCGGTGCGGCCGTCGGCGGCGTGCTCCACCTGGTAGCCCTCGTGCTCCAGCTCGAGCGTCACAAAGCGGGCGATTTTCTCCTCGTCCTCTACGATCAGGATCCGTGCCATGCGTGCCCCCCTCTGCGATTACTTGTCGTCGTTCAGATTTTGCTTGATGTCGTCCGCGGCGTCGGCGGCGTGATTCATAAGGTTGTTGATGCTGCCGGGCACGTCGCCGTCGCTGTCGATGCGGTAGCGCATGCCAAAGAACAGGCCAATCAGCATCAGCCATATCGTGGCGCCCCAGGCAAACAGCGCGACGATGGGGATCAGGATGGGAATGTTGAGGATGATCGCATCGCGCCGCGTGGCGATAAACTTGGTGTCCAGACTCAGGCGGAAGAGCTTTTTGAGGTACTCCCACACGCTGTCCATCTTCTTGGAGAAGTCGGTCTTTTCGCTCGACTTTTCGTAGGCGGCTTGCGCGGCGACCATCTCGGCCGAGGGCTCGTCGACCGGCGCGGACTCGGTGGCGGCGTGTGCCGACGTGGTCTGTGTCTTGCCCTGCGACTCGAGCCAAATGATGGCGTCCAAAACGTTGCCGTCGGCGGCGTCGAGCGCGGCTTTGGCATCGGTGTAGCTCACGTTGCACTTGGTGCGGATGGTTTCAACTTTTTCGAGGTCGTCCATGACCTGTCCTTTCGTTCGATGGGCGCGACGCCGGGCGATTTGCCCGGGCGCGAGCGTTGCGTTCGGCGGCCTGCGTTGCGCGGCGCCGCCCCGCCCTTGGTCGAACTCTATAGTGCAGGTTATAGATTAAGCGATTCTTGAGCCAAGATTAATGTTGGATGAGTTTTTGCGCGGCGGTGGGGAAGGGAGAGGTGTCTTTTTGGATGGCTAGCAGCGAGGTCTAATACTTTTCCCGAAAAGTGAACGAGCTAAAACGGACCCCCGAAGCATCGACACTTTAAAGGTGCCGTTTCCCGCGGTTTCAATGCTGAAATCCCACGATTTTGCCGCCGAAAAATGCGGCTGTTTCAGGGGTCCAAAAACAGCCGTTCACTTCTCGGGAAAAATATTAGACCTCGATAGCGGGGGATGGGGTGCCGGTGCAAAACGGCGTCAAGGGTTGGTCGAGCAGGCGGTTTCCCCATGGATGTCCGCACGGCATGTGACACTTAACCTGCCGTCCTGCTCTGCCGCGGCGGCGCGAATTCAAGCAACGACTCTCTAAGGAGCTCGATACCAATGAGTGACAACGCAAAGCATCTCGCAAAGAAGTGCGTCAAGGACGCGGGGCCGTGCCTTGCCCTGTGCGTAGCCGGTGCAGCGGTCGCGCTGCTGGCTGTTCTGGGGCCATTCGACGTGCTCCGAAGTGCCAGTTCTCTGCACGTTTGCATGGCCCTTGCTGGCGCCATGATGACCGGCGGCGTGCTCGATCTGGTTTTTTGGGTGCTTGACCCGTTTGGATGGAAGAACGAAGGGTAAGCCCTAAGGGATGGAAGGGCTGGAACGGTTGGCTTAGTGATCGTGCAGAATGTGGGCTAGCGACTTACAGGGAAGTGGTAATCCGATGACGGTCTATGTAACAGGCGATATTCATGGCGGCGCTGACATGCAAAAGCTCCGCGATTGGGAGCTTGGGGATAGCCTGGCGAGCGACGACTATCTCATCATCGCGGGCGACTTTGGCTTTCCCTGGGACTTTTCTACCGAGGAATGTGCCGATATTGCTTGGCTGGAGTCGCGCCCCTACACCGTGCTGTTTGTCGACGGCAACCACGAGCGTTTCGATCACTGGGCGGAACGCCCCATGGAGTTGTGGCACGGTGGGCTGACGCAGCGCCTGTCGGATACCTCGCCCATACGGCGCCTGACGCGCGGCGAGGTTTTTGAGCTCGACGGCTCAACGGTCTTTACCATGGGCGGCGCCACGAGCGTGGACAAGGAATACCGCATTCCGTATTCCAGCTGGTGGCCACAGGAGCTGCCGGACGAGCGCAACTTTGAGGAGGCGCGGGCAAAGCTCGACAGCGTGGGCTGGACGGTCGACTACGTGATCACTCACACCTGCTCTACGCGCATGCTTTCGTCCACGCTTTATCCAGCGTCCGGCTGGAATTGCCCCTCCGTTGATCGGCTTACGGCATTTTTCGATGAGCTGGAAGACCGCTTGGACTACAAGCGCTGGTACTACGGGCATTTTCATCGGGATACCAACCCGGCCGAGCGTCACACCGTGCTCTACGACTGCATCGTTCGCTTGGGCGACGAACTCCAGCCCTGGGATGTTGCGTAGAGGCGGGGTGGCTGGCTACTCGACCGTTACAGTGATGTTCTCCCGATGCGCGCGGATGACGTCCCAGCTAAAGTGCTCGACCAGCTGCTCGGCGGTACGCGGCGTGGTGTCCGGCGCGATGCCTGTTTGCCCGGCGAGCCATCCCAACAGTGCCTCGGGTGTGCCAAAGCGGGTGCGGAGCTCGCCCAGGTCCAGATCGCGATCGCGCTTGGAAAGGCGGCGGCCGTCCGGTGACATGAGCAGCGGAATGTGCGCGTAGTGCGGCGTGGGCAGTCCCAGCAGATGTTGCAGATAGATCTGGCGCGGCGTGGAACCAAGCAGGTCGCATCCGCGTACGATCTCGGTGACGCCCATGGCAGCGTCGTCGACCACCACGGCCAGCTGATAGGCAAACACGCCGTCGCTGCGGCGCACCAAAAAGTCAC
>URTD01000098.1 GCA_900550735.1 uncultured Collinsella sp. | reverse complement strand
CCGTTGCAGCCCATGAGGGCCATGCTCAGGGCAAGAGCCGCAACGCATACCGCCAGTAGTTTCTTGGTGATCTTCATAGGTCCTCGTCCTTTCGTGTGCGTTCTTTTCATTTCGACCCATGAGTCGCTGCGTGGATCAACGGATGCCGTCATGGGCCCTTCCTACTTACGAGGCTATCGGTCGGGGGCATTTTAGGAAGTGCCTTGGGTCCCAAAAGCGTCGTGCAAAGCGCTACAAGCGTCCCATTTTTGAATGTGGGGCAACAACATGGGGGAGGGGAAAAATATTTGGGCAGGCGCGAGCCATCTACCTGCTTTTCCGTTGCTTGGATGCGTGCGGCTAAAAATTTTTTTGACTTTAAGAGAATTTTTTCTTGACGCGACCTAGGGGCGGTGGCATTATGAATAACGCGCTGCGGCGTTACCTCAGCTGGATAGAGGGTCTGACTACGAATCAGAACGTCATAGGTTCGAATCCTATACGCCGCACCATTTGAGATTAAAGCTCCCGGCAACGGGGGCTTTTCTTTTACGTAAACACTGCATGGATTCGAACCTCGGTCGAGGCGCGAGCGTGAAGCGGACGATTTCCTGTCGACTCGTGTAAGATTCCGAGTAGATGTCGCGACTTATTCGCGACCACTCCTTCTTCAAGCGACCGATCAGGGTGATACTTCGTGGCAGAGCGTCCGACATACAAGCTCAGGTTTCTCGATCCCAAGAAGCGCTTTCCGGCGATGCCCGAGCAGCCTGCGGGACGCTCATATGGCGTGGTCTGGAAACTCTTTGGCGAGGATCAGCTTGAATCTTGTTATGTCGTCGAATTCGTTGGCAAAAGTCATGTGTCGCTTTTGGGCTACGTAAGCGTTTCGGGTGAGGTGTACAAGGTGGACCGCCCCGTCAGCGAGGCTCCGCTGCCCAACGATCCCGACATGGAACTGGTCCTTGACGAGTCGGATTCCAGTATTGGTGAGATTATGGTAAGGGAAGCCAACGGCGCAATGCGCGTGTGTGCGCAAACTGCCGGCTCTCCCGAAGGCCCCATGCGCGAGCAGTCCGACTACGAGACATGGAATTCGGCCCGCTCCCTTCCTTACGGCGAGTTCATGGCATCGATGTTCCTGCGCTACGTGATATTTGCCAACTCCGAAAGCGCTATTGCGAACACGGCGGGCGTCGACGGTCTCGATGCGGACATGCAAAACGTTGTCGACAAGATCAAGCTCGTAAAGTTACCCGAGCCGGTCGAGGTGTTTTTGGGCTTTAACACGTCACCACTCCCCGACGCTATCGAGACGCTGCTTTACCGCGTTGACCATGCCGAGAATCCGAGTGGTATCGAGCGTTATGCCGCCGCCCTTATGAGCGAGGTCGACTTGCCCCGTCTGCGCACCATTGCCGCCAAGTCCGAAATGAGCCTGGCTCGCATTGATCGCTCAAAGCTTTTCTATCTCAATTTTGATCGTAGCCTGCTGGATCAGGACGAGATTGACATGCTGCTTGCCATCGAGTGTCGTCTCAACCGCCTCTCCGGCATCCTTGAGCGCATCGGGGCCGGATTGGTCCCTGCGGCATCCTCGCCGAGTCTTGAGGGCTGCGCGCTCTTTGATGCGTGGCATATCGCCAAGACGACCAACGATGTTCCCCGACTGCTCGATACGGCCTCGAGCGATAACCCGTGGGGCAAGCCGGGTACGGTGGCTTGCCAGCCGGGCGGCGAGTGGGACGTGCGCACCCGTTTTGCGCGAATCGTTGAGGTGCTCAACGTGGTCACGCGGCTCGACTATACCTATCGAGTAAACGTTGCCGAGGGGATTATGCTCGTTCGGTTTGGGCAGTCTGTCGTTGATGCCATGCCGCAACGTGAATACGACGCTCAGGATGACGCCTGGCGCGAGCTGGACGAGGACACGCGCGCGATCTGGGCCGCGGAGCACGATGCGCGCGTGGCACTCACGCTTGCGGCAGCGTGTTTTGCCGCGGGCACCTGCATCACGCGCTGCTATGTGCAGATTGCTGCTCCCGACAGTGAGCAGGGCGAGCGCGTTGTTGCAACGTATTTCTTTGGGCGTGCGGCCTATCTGGCCGATTGCGTGCCTGTCGCCAAGGATCTTGAGAGCATGGACATGGACGATATGTCGTGCAAGCGTGTACTTGAGGCGTATGAGTCAACCGCTCCGGAGACGATTGAGCCTGTGGAGGTTCATACTCGTCCGCGTGATGACCATCGCACGCTGCCGCCGACGCTGCGCGATCTGCTGCTTGCCGATACGGCTGACGAGTTGGAGGTCATGGAAGAGGACGACGACCCATACGTGGCCCGTGTTGTTGAATTGCGCGAGCAGGCAAAAGTCGACCGTACAGGTGCTTTTGAAGGCTTTTCTCGTCTTGTCGAGGAGTTGGAGGCTAAGTGCGCCGTCGCCGAGCTTTTGGCGACAGGTCCGGTTCAAACGCAGTTTTGCGATAACCAGCTGGTGCGCATGGTGCTACCGGTGTTGGAAGAAGACCGCTCTGTGCGAATCCTTCGTGCGTCCGATGCGCTGTACTTTGCCCAGCACGAGATCTGCAGCTTTTACGCCGGGCAAGAGGACTTTGAACGAGCGCTGCCCGAGGTGCGCCATCTTTACGATCTGGCGCGCTCGTCCATGCAATCGCACTTTGCGCTCATCAACGTGCTTGCGCGTCTGGAGCGCTTTGACGAGATTATCGAGGTGGCGCGCCACGGCCTACGTATTGCCAGCGATCGTTCTGCAATCGGCTACCTGTTCTATCGCTTGGCGTTTGCCTATTGGAATTGCGATCAGCTCGACCTGGCGCTGGCTTGTTACCGTCTGGTGCCGCGCGGCGAGGAGTCGGGCAGTAGCGCGCTGGAAGAAATGCAGGGCCTTATGAACGAGATGGGCGTCAGCGAGCCTCCGACGTTCGAGGAAGCGGTCGAGACCATCCGCAAGGCTGGACTCGAGCTGCCGCCAGTGTCCGCCGTGACGAATCAGCTGGCAGATGCCGCTGTTCAACTGGTCGACAACGGCTTCTTTTTCCTGGCACGCGGTTGCATCTTCCAAATGTGGCGCACCATGGGCAACGACGAGCTCGGCTCCCTCAACCGCTCGCTGGGGTAGGGGCGATATAGAGGGGCCGCACCGCGCTATTTGTATCGGCGCGGGCGGGAGGACCCGGCAGGATTGGTAAGGCATAAAGCCGCCGAGCCTGCTAAAACTGTTAAACTCTGCTAAAGTTGCTAAACTTTGTTAAAGTTGTTAAAACTAGCAGAGGAGGGCAGAATGACGAAAGCTGTTAACCCCTTTAAGCCAACGGCGGGCATGAATCCGCCTGAGCTTATCGGACGGGACACTGTTTTGGATGACTTTGCCGAGGCTCTTGAGAATGGTCCTGGTGCCCCCGATCGACTCATGCGCATCTCGGGCGTCCGAGGCACAGGTAAAACGGTGCTCCTTAATGCATTGGGTGACCTTGCACGCAAAAAAGGATTCGAGGTCGTTGACGTTGCCTCCAATGCTGGTTTTTGCAATAGAATCCTCGAGGCTCTGCAGCGAAACGTTCGTCTTGAATCAATCTCGATTTCCCCATCGATTTTAGGGGTCAGCCTTGGCTCCATGGAGATGTCGAAGTCGGCCTCTCATCTGGGCGAGGCGATGTACGATGCTGCGAAGCGCGGTGGTCTGCTCATTACGCTCGACGAGATCCAGGATGCCTCAACTGAGGAAATGCGCGAGCTAGGCAATGAGATGCAGCTCTTGATCCGCCAAGGAGCGAATGTCGCTTTCGCTTTCGCCGGGCTGCCGACATCGGTAGATGGCGTGGTGGTGGATGATACGTTGACGTTCCTTCAGCGAGCCAAACATGTTGAACTTACTCGGCTTTCCGATTTTGAAGTTGGCGGATCGTTTGAGGATACGATGAGACGAGCGGGCAAGGAGCTCGACAAAGGTGCCGCTGAGCTATTAACAAAAGCTTCGGCAGGCTATCCCTTTATGGTCCAGCTGGTCGGATATTACGCTTGGCAGGTTGCTGCGCGCAGTGGGGCGGAGAGCGTGAGCGAAGAGGCGGCTCGTAAGGGTATCCAGGCGGCTCTTGATAGCTTTAATGCTATGGTGATTGCCCCAGCGCTGCGCAGGGTGTCGGAACGGCAGTTTCAGTATCTCGCGGCGATGGCTCAATGCGAGGGCGTCGATATCGCCAACGGCGATATCGCCAAGAAGATGGGTTTGTCGGCGAACAAAGTTGGGTCATATCGCAAGCGTCTGATCGATGCGGGGTTGATTGAGCCCGCGGGCTATGGCTGTGTTTCGTTTGCAATTCCGTACATGCGCGATTATCTGTTGGAGACCGTTCGAGAGGACTAATAAAGAATGGGCTGTCCGCGCTGTCGCTGGGGCCGTCCTTGTATCTTTGTCTCAACCTGTAACATCTGGAGGGGATTACGGCCTGCAGATGTTACAGGTTGAGATGATTGACTGAGACGTTTACTGGTAAAAGAGAGGTAAAAGAGGAAACGCCTCAAAATTCCCCTTGCCCAACTTCGGCTGTTTGGTTACTATAGAACGGCTGTTACGGAGAGCTGACCGAGAGGCCGAAGGTGCTCGCCTGCTAAGCGAGTATGCCCCAAAAGGGCATCTGGGGTTCGAATCCCCAGCTCTCCGCCAGTATGACTTTGAAGAAGGGTCCCATCGGGGGCCCTTTTTTAGTTGAACCACGTTAACTGGGGATTCGAACCCGAGAGGGCACGGGCGTTAAGCAAACGCGAAAGCGTTTGTAGCCCGTGGGCGAAAAGCCGTCAGGCTTTGAAGCCGGAGGGCATGCGTAGCATGCCCGGACATCCCCAGCTCTCCGCCAGTAAGACTTTGAAGAAGGGTTCCGAAAGGGGCCCTTTTTTATTATCGAGAAAGGGCACTGGGGATTCGAATCCTCAAAAAATGAGGCGCCCCGTTGGACGCCTCATTTGGTTCGGTGTGATATCGCTCCGGCCCTACACCTCGGGTGCCTTGGTTACGGTCTCGCTCTCTGCCGCAAGTGGGCGGTTGTCGATGCGGCGGCCCAAGCGATCGAGCTTCACGAGCAGCCATTCAATGGGATTCGGCCCTGCGCCTTCCTCGTCGGCAACCAGGTCCATGACGGCGATCTTGGTGCCGTCCTGCTTGAGCGTAACGCTGCCCACCTTATCGCCCACATGCACCGTGCCCGAAAGATCGTCGTAGCTAACCTTTTCGGTCACCTCGCCGGCAAGAGAAAACACGGTCGCTTGCGCCGTGGGATCGGCGAGCGTGGCGTCGATTGTCTTATCCGTCCAGTCGGTTTGACTAATGCGCGCCATAAGCGGGTTGCCGTTGGCGGTCTTTTCTTGCGTGTTGGCGATTGCGACCGTCACCTTGTGGTCGTAGTACCAGTTGGCAAGGGTGGCGGTATCGGTAAAGCGCTGATCGGTGGTGGTGGAGTTCAAAATAACGGTGTAGATCTCGTCGCCGTCGCGGTTGTAGGCGCTCGTAAAGCAATAGCCCGCGTCGTCGGTGGTGCCGGTCTTGCCGCCGATGTTGCCATCTTGGCCCAGCAAATAGTTATGCGTGTCCATGGAATGCGAATGGTCGGTGCCGTCGGCGCCCGTGACTTCGATCCAGGAATCCTCGCTCGCTACGACCTCGCGGATCGTGTCGTTTTTCATGGCCTCCTGCATCATCAGCGCTACGTCGTGTGCGGTTGAGTGCATATCGCCAGCCCACTCATCAAAGTCCAGACCATGCGGGTTTTCAAAAAGCGTACCGGTGCAGCCGAGCTTCTTAGCGCGCTCGTTCATGGCCTTCACAAATGTGGCCTCGGCGTCTTTGGTCTTAGGGTCGATCTTCTTGCCCACATATTCGGCGAGCACGATGGCGGCGTCGTTGCCCGAGGGAATCATCAGGCCGCGCAGCGCCTGCTCCACGGTAAGCTCGTCGCCTTCGAGCAAGCCGGCGGTCGAATTACCCACGGTGGCTGCGGCGTTGCTCACCGTGACCTTCTCGTCCATCTTGCAATTCTCGACGGTTAGGATTGCGGTCATGACCTTGGTGATCGAGGCAATCTTGACCTGCTCATCGGCGCCGCGCCCATAGTAGACGGTGCCGTCTTTGCCCATGACGAGGGCATTGGTCGCATCGATATCGGGCAGGTTTTCGGCCGTGATGCCGCGCGCATCGGCGGTTTTGCCGCAAACATTGTCGGTCGTGAGCACTTGGGCGCCGGCGACGGTGGGCACGCCAGCGGCAAGGGCGATAGCGCAGACAAAGCCGGCGGCAAGCTGGGCTGAGCGCTTTGCAAAAGGGGTGAGGGACTTCACGGATTTCGCTTTCGACGGGATGGTCTCTTCTGGAACTAGAGTATATCGTTTGCCGGCGTCGGCGATCATCGCGTGCGTGCGTGGCCCACATCCGCACCCGAACGGGCACAAGGGTGCTTAAGGCCGACTTAATCACCCACGCTTGTTGTGTGTGGCGTGCGTCGCCTCGGGCATAATGGAGCGCGAGAGGAGCACGCATGAACGAGCGTATACTGGTAGTTGATGACGAGAAGGCCATCGCCGACTTGGTTGGCATCTACCTTACAAAAGAGGGCTTTGATGTCCAGATTGCCTATAGCGGGGCCGATGCTGCCAAGGCGATTTTGGAGCAGGAGTTTGATTTGGCGCTGCTGGATGTCATGCTGCCCGATATCGATGGGTTTGAGCTGCTGCGTACGATCCGTTCCAGCCATACCTATCCCGTGATCATGCTGACGGCGCGCGATGCCCAGCAAGACAAGATCGGGGGCCTTTCGCTTGGCGCGGACGATTACGTGGTTAAGCCGTTCCGTCCGCTGGAGCTCATCGCGCGCGTGCACGCTCAGCTTCGCCGCTACACCAGCTACGGTAGCCGTGCACAGGCGGCCGAGTCGCCGACCATTCAGCTCGACGGCTTGGAGATCAACCGCGACGCTCGTTCCGTGACGGTGGACGGTGCACCGGTACGCCTCACACCCACCGAGTATTCAATCTTGCTGTA
>URTD01000097.1 GCA_900550735.1 uncultured Collinsella sp. | reverse complement strand
TGTGCTCTTCTTAAATCATGCATTGTAGCAGTCAAAGTGCGTTAAGATACTTCCCCAGTATTGGGCGCCCAAGGTTGGGCTGGGTCCTACGAGGCCTGCAGCCGACCGGTCGCATGGAAAAAGGAGAAACATGGCTACGTTCTTTCCCGGTGAGTCCCACACGTTTTCGGAGTATCTGCTGGTCCCTGGTTACTCGTCCTCGCAGTGCATCCCCAACAACGTCTCTCTTAAGACGCCGCTGACCCGCTTTAAGCGCGGTGAGAAGCCGGCAATCACCCTGAACATCCCCATGGTTTCCGCCATCATGCAGTCCGTCTCGGGCGTCGACATGGGTGTCGCGCTCGCTACCGAGGGTGGCCTGTCCTTCATTTACGGTTCCCAGAGCGCCGAGTCCGAGGCCGCCATGGTCAAGGCCGTCAAGGATCACAAGGCCGGTTTCGTTCAGTCTGATTCCACGCTGACCCCCGACATGACCATGGAGCAGGTCATCGAGCTCAAGGAGAAGACCGGTCACTCCACCATGCCGGTTACTGATGACGGTACTCCCAAGGGTAAGCTCACCAGCCGTGACTATCGCCCCAGTCGCGATGACCACCAGACGAAGGTCTCCGAGTTCATGACCCCGCGTGAGCAGCTCATCGTGGGCGACAAGAACATCAGCCTCAAGGTTGCCAACGACGTCATCTGGGACAACAAGCTCAACGCCCTGCCCATCGTCGACGATAACGATCACCTCATGGGCATTGTGTTCCGCAAGGACTACGACAGCCACAAGACTAACCCCAACGAGCTGCTCGATAACGACAAGCGCTACATGGTCGGCGCCGGTATCAACACCCGCGACTATGCCGAGCGCGTGCCGCTGCTCATCGAGGCTGGTGCCGATGTCCTGTGCATCGACTCTTCCGAGGGCTTCAGCGAGTGGCAGAAGCGCACCATCGAGTGGATCCGTGCCAACTACGGCGAGGACGTCAAGGTCGGTGCCGGTAACGTCGTCGACGCCGAGGGCTTCCGCTTCCTGGCTGACTGTGGTGCCGATTTCATCAAGGTCGGTATCGGCGGCGGTTCCATCGGCATCACCCGTGAGACCAAGGGTATCGGCCGTGGCCAGGCCACTGCGTTGATCGACGTCTGCCGCGCTCGCGACGAGTACTACGAGGAGACCGGCGTCTACGTGCCCGTGTGCTCCGACGGCGGTATCGTCTACGATTACCACATGACGCTCGCCCTGGCCATGGGTGCTGACTTTATGATGCTGGGTCGCTACTTCGCCCGCTTCGACGAGAGCCCGACCGAGCGCGTCAACGTGAACGGTCAGTACATGAAGGAGTACTGGGGCGAGGGTTCCGCGCGTGCCCGCAACTGGCAGCGCTACGATCTGGGTGGCGCCGCGAAGCTCAGCTTCGTCGAGGGCGTCGACTCCTACGTTCCCTACGCCGGCTCCCTCAAGGACGGCGTGGGCGGTACGCTTTACAAGGTCAAGTCCACGATGTGCAACTGCGGTGCCCTCTCGATCCCCGAGCTCCAGGAAAAGGCACGCCTGACCCTGGTGAGCTCGACCTCAATCGTCGAAGGCGGCGCCCACGACGTAGTCGTGAAGGATTCTCAGCAGAGCGTTTCCTATCGATAAGGTAAGAGCTGCATATCAAAGGTTGATTCTCAGCCACGTTATTTAGATAAAGCGAGATGCCCGCAAGTCGCAGGCATCTCGCTTGTTGTATTTGCTAGAATCATCCAAGTTAACCCTAGGGTCGGGCGGCTAGGCTTTGCTCGCTGCAAGTTCCGCACGAGCCGAAGGCCACTTAATGTGGCCTTCGTGCGAGCAGGACTGTCCGCAGTAGCGAATAAAGCTAAGCCGACCGACCCCAGCTAAGATTAAAGGAGCTGATATGTGCGATTGCACAGATCATAAGGACGAGATTCCTGTCTACGACGCGCAGGCCATTGAGTCCAGGTGGATGAAGGCCTGGGAGGACTCCAACCTCTTTGCCGTCGACACCGACGACAGCAAGCCCAAGAAGTATGTGCTCAAGATGTTCCCGTATCCGTCGGGCGACCTGCACATGGGCCACGCGCGCAACTATACCATCGGCGATGCCATGGCCCGTCAGGCCCGCATGCGCGGCTACGACGTGCTGCACCCCATCGGATTTGACGCCTTTGGCCTGCCCGCCGAGAACGCCGCTATTAAGCACAACACGCAGGCTGCTGCCTGGACGTATAAGAACATGGACCAGGCGCTCACCACGATGAAGCGCATGGGCTTCTCCTACGATCTGGATCGCATGGTCAAGACCTGCAGCCCCGACTACTACCGCTGGGGTCAGTGGATCTTTGAGAAGCTGTGGGAAAAGGGTCTGGTCTACCGCAAGAAGAACCCGGTCAACTGGTGCCCCACCTGCAAGACCGTTCTGGCCAACGAGCAGGTCACCGAGGGCAAGTGCTGGCGCTGCGGCACCGAGCCCGAGAAGCGCGACCTTGAGCAATGGTACTTCAAGATCACCGAGTACTCTCAGGAGCTGCTCGACGATCTGGAGAAGCTCCCCGGCTGGCCCGAGCGCGTCAAGCAGATGCAGGCCAACTGGATCGGTCGCTCCGAGGGCGCCGAGGTCGACTTTACCCTGTGCGACCAGGATGGCGAGCCCATCGAGGGCGATGAGGGCAAGATCACCGTCTTCACCACGCGTGCCGATACCCTTTTTGGCGTCTCCTTCTTTGTCCTGGCTCCCGAGTACGCCGGCCTGCACGAGCTCGTCGAGGGCACGGAGTACGAGGATGCCGTCACCAAGATCGTCGAGGACTCCAAGCATATTTCTGCCGTCGAGCGTGCCCAGGGCACCCTCGAGAAGCACGGTGCCTTCACGGGCCGCTATGTGGTAAACCCCGTCAACGGCGAGAAGGTCCCCGTGTGGGTTGCCGATTATGTCGTTGCCGACTACGGCACCGGCGCCGTCATGGGCGTGCCCTGCGGCGACCAGCGCGACTTTGAGTTTGCCCGCAAGTACGACCTGCCGATCGTGCCGATCATCCTGGACGATGACGATCGCGCTGCCGTCGAGGCCAGCGGCGAGACCATCGATACCTTCCATGCCGAGACCGTCGACTGGGATTGCGCTCACGCTGCCGAGGGCACGCTCGTCCAGTCGGGCAAGTACACTGGTATGCGCGGCGGCAAGCACTCCGAGGGCGAGGCTGCGATCGTGGCCGACCTCGAGGCCATGGGCTGCGGTCGTCGCAAGGTCGAGTTCCGTCTGCGCGACTGGCTCATCAGCCGCCAGCGCTATTGGGGCAACCCCATCCCGGCCATCCACTGCGAGCATTGCGGCATTGTGCCCGTGCCCGAGGATCAGCTGCCGGTGACGCTGCCCGAGAACCTGGACCTGGGCGCAGGCGAGACCCTCGCCGAGTGCAAAGAGTTCTATGAGACCACCTGCCCGGTCTGCGGCCGCCCGGCCAAGCGCGAGACCGATACCATGGATACCTTTACCTGCTCCAGCTGGTATTACCTGCGCTATACCGATCCTCACAACACCGAGCTGCCCTTCTCCCGAGAGGCCGCCGACCGTTGGATGCCTGTCGATAACTACATCGGCGGCATCGAGCACGCCATTCTGCACCTGCTCTACAGCCGCTTCTTTACCAAGGCCCTGCGTGACCTGGGCCTGCTGAGCGTGGACGAGCCCTTCACCAACCTGTTGTGCCAGGGCATGGTCAAGGACGAGAACGGCGACACCATGTCCAAGTCCAAGGGCAATGTCGTGCCTCCGAGCTCGGTCATCGAGCCCTACGGCGCCGACACCATGCGTTTGGCGATCCTGTTTATCGCCCCGCCCGAGAAGGACTTCGACTGGGATCCCAAGGCCGTTGAGGGCGCCAACCGCTTCATCAAGCGCGCCTGGCGTATCGTTTGGCAGCTCGTCCAGTCCGGCGACGCCAACGTGGCCTTCGATAAGTCCGTGCTCGACGAGGTTGCGATGAAGCTCTACCGCGAGCGTCACCGCACCATCGCCAAGTGCACTGAGGACTTCGATCGCGGCCAGTTCAACACCGCCATCTCGGCCGTCATGGAGCTCGTCAACGCGGCGAGTGCTTACCTCAATGCCACTGAGGGCGCTTCCCGAGACAAGGCGCTGTGCTACGGCGTGGCTAAGGATATCGTGAGCGTCCTGGCGCCCATCTGCCCGTTTTGGGCCGACGAGCTGTGGCACGAGGCCCTCGGCTGCGAGGGTAACGCCTACACCGCTGCCTGGCCCGAGTTCGACCTGGCCGAGTCCGTTGAGGACACGGTGCAGATTGTCGTCCAGGTGCTCGGTAAGGTCCGCGGCCGCGTCGACGTGGCCCGCGATGCCTCCAATGAGGATATGCAGGCTGCCGCCGAGGCCGCCGTCGCCAAGTGGCTCGAGGGCAAGACGGTCGTCAAGGCCATCTGCGTGCCCGGCAAGCTGGTCAACTTGGTGGTCAAGTAAGCGCTGCGCGCAAAGCTGACATGCAATAAACGAGGGACGGTCCGGTTGGGTCGTCCCTCGTTTTGCATGTATCTGCCTAGTTGCCTTCGGCCAATTGTCCTATTCTTATGGAGAAGCTGTGCGCACGCTGACCTGCAGGTTCGTACTGTGCTTGCACGTTTCCGCAGCTATTGGTATAGTTTGCTTGCAAATGAAGTTGTAATTGAAAGAAGTGGGGTTTCGGCCCCGCTTCTTTTTTGTATGGATGGAGGTGCCGCAATGGTCAAGACCAAGACCGAGCAGGCGATCATCGACGCGCTCGAGGCCGTCGCTCCCCAGCACGATGTCGACATCGTCGACGTCGAGCTCGTGGGTGCCACCAAGGCCCCCTGCGTGCGCGTGCGTATCGAGGGTGCCGAGGGTCAGAGCCTGTCGCTCAACGACGTCACGGCCAACACCAAGTGGGTCGGCGATGTGATCGAGGAGCTCGACCCCATCTCTTCGAGCTATACGCTCGAGGTGTCGAGCCCGGGTATGGCGCGCCCGCTGCGCCGCCCGTGCGACTTTGCCCGCTTTGTGGGCGAGAACTGCGAGCTCACCTCCACCGCCACCGAGGGCCGTCGCAAGTACGCCGGCAAGATTGCCGCCGCCACCGAGACGAACGTGACCCTCGAGCTCGAGGACGGCGAGTCCGTCACTCTCGATTTTTCTGATGTTAAAAAGTGCAAGTTGAAGCCCACCTACGACTTCAAGCCCGCGAAGGAAGGAAAGTAAGATGGCAGCATCCGACATGATGTCCGCCCTGATGGAGCTTTGCCAGGAGAAGCACATCGACCAGCTCTACCTGATCGACCGCCTGGAGCAGTCGCTCGCCAAGAGCTATGCCGAGATCCTGCATCTTGAGTGGGGCGCCAAGGTGACCATCGACCGCACCACCGGCAAGATCTACGTCTACCGCCTGGAGCCGATCGACGATTCCATGGACGAGGAGGGCAACTTCACCGAGTTCGAGGAGATCGACGTTACCCCCAAGAACACGAGCCGCATCGCTGCCCAGCACGCCAAGGCCGAGATCAACGCCATCGTGCGCAACTCCGCCCGCGAGCAGATCTACGAGGAGTTCTCCGGCCGCATCGGTGACCTCATCAGCGGTACCGTGCTGCAGTCCACACCCGACTTCACGATCGTCAAGATCCGCGAGGGCGTCGAGGCCGAGCTGCCCCACTTCGACCTGCGCCGCTACCCCGAGGAGCGCAACGAGCGCCCCGCCGGCGAGCGCTACCTGCACAACCAGCACATCAAGGCCGTGATCATCGACGTTCGCGACCCCAACTCCAACCTGCAGCCGGTTCGTGGCGAGCACAGCCGTCCGCCGATTGTCATCTCCCGTACCCACCCCGAGCTCATGCGTCGTCTGTTTGAGCAGGAGGTGCCCGAGATCTATGAGGGCACCGTTCAGATCAAGTCGATCGCCCGCGAGCCCGGCCAGCGCTCCAAGGTCGCCGTCCACTCGCTCGACGACCGTCTGGATCCCGTGGGCGCCTGCGTCGGCCCCAAGGGCAGCCGTGTTCGCGCTGTCGTGGGCGAGCTCCGTGGCGAGCGCGTCGACGTCATCCTTTGGGATGCCGATCCTGCCGTCTACGTCGCCAACGCCCTGTCGCCCGCCAAGGTCACTCGCGTCCTCATTGACGAGGAGAAGGCCTACGCCGGCGTCATCGTGCCCGACGACCAGCTGTCCCTCGCCATCGGCAAGGAGGGCCAGAACGCCCGCCTCGCCGCGCGCCTGACCGGCTGGCACATCGACATTAAGTCCGAGACCCTTGCCGCCGACATCCTCAAGAACGTTCCCGTTCACGAGGAGCCCGCCGCCGACCTGATCGGTGACGAGGAGGACGAGGACGTCCGCCGCTGCGAGTACGTGTCCGAGGACGGCATCCAGTGCCGCAACCAGGCTCGTCCCGGCTCCCGTTTCTGCGGTGTCCACGACACCGACGCCTTCGATGATGCGGAGGACCTGATCTAGCGCGCGGTCGCGCCGGGTGGGTCCTGGCGCGTCTCTCACGCTCGTTCAGTCTCTAGGCACCCAAGGTGCCAGAAAGGGTAGGTGAAGTCATATGGCAAAAGTCCGTGTGTCCACCCTGGCCAAAGAGTTCGGCATGACCTCCAAGGAACTGATGGGTCATCTCGCCGATATGAAGATTCCCGCTAAGTCCGCTTCCTCCACCTTGGAGGACGCCTATGTCGCCATGGTCCGCAAGCAGCTCGCCTCGGTGATCGAGGCCCGCGCCCAGGAAGTCGAGGCCGCCAAGCAGGCCGAGGAGCAGGCAGCTGCCGCCGAGGAGGCCGCTCGCGCCGCCGAGGCCGAGCGCGAGCGCATCGCCGCCGAGAAGGCCCGCGAGGAGGAGCGTCGCCAGTTTGCCGCAGCCCAGGCTGCCGAGGAGGCTGCCCGCGCCGAGGCCGAGGCCAAGAAGAAGGCCGAGCAGGAGCGCCTTGCCCGCGAGAAGGAGGAGGCTGCCCGCGAGGCCCAGCGCCGCGCCGTTCCCGCTTCCGACTCCGGTTCGCGTTTCCGTTCGCTGCTCGACCAGATCGCCGCACAGGAGACCGTGCTCAAGGAGAAGAAGGACGCCGAGG
>URTD01000096.1 GCA_900550735.1 uncultured Collinsella sp. | reverse complement strand
CACGTGCTTGAAACATTCTTATGAAGCCGACGTTTCCGATGAATTCGTCGTCCCGACGGTCATCCGTAAACATCCCGTTGAAGATGGGGACAGCGTCGTCTTCTTCAATTTCCGCCCTGACCGGGCTCGTCAGCTGACGACGGCTTTCGTCGTTCCTGACTTTGCTGAATTCCCGCGTCCGAAAAAATTGGACGTCTACTTTGCGACCATGACCCGCTACGAAGATGATCTTCCGGCCCATGTCGTCTACGACAAAGAACGGATTCCCCATACCTTGGGTGAAGTCCTGGCCAAAGCCGGCAAGACCCAGCTTCGCATTGCAGAAACGGAAAAATACGCTCACGTCACGTATTTCTTTAACGGCGGCGAAGAAGAACCGAACAAGGGCGAAGACCGTATCTTGGTACCGTCCCCGAAGGTTGCAACCTATGACCTGCAGCCGGAAATGAATGCTCCTATCGTTACGGAAAAAGTCATCGAACAGATCAAGGCCGATAAATACGATATGATCATGCTCAACTTCGCTAACGCCGATATGGTTGGTCACACCGGTGTCTTCGACGCTGCCGTTAAGGCCGTCGAGGCTGTTGACGATGCCCTGTCCAAGGTTGTCCCGGCGATTCTCGCCAAGGGCGGCTTTGCGTTGATTACCGCCGACCACGGCAACGCCGATCATATGTTTGACGTTGCTTCCGACGGTTCCAAGCATCCGTTTACGGCGCACACCACCAACCGCGTGCCGTTCATCATCGTTGATGAGAAGGCACAGCTCACCGGTATCGAGGACGGTCGTCTTTCCGATATCGCTCCGACTATGCTCACCATGGCTGGTCTGGAGCCTTCCGCCGAGATGACGGGCCGCGTGCTCGCCACCGAGGCCTAAGAGAAAACAAATACCGTTTTCTAGCAAGGGGGTTGTCCACAATCGGACAATCCCCTTTTTTGGTATTTCTGCCATTTCCGCCCCGTCCCCGAGTGGCAGGTAGGGGAGAACGGGGGATTGTGGTACAGTACTGGAGTTTGAATTGTTCTATTAAGGAGCTTATCTATGGGTCCGTTCCAGATTCTTCTGTTTGTCGTTTGGGCTGTTTCTGCCGTGGCGCTGACGATTCTCGTCCTGATGCATTCCGGTAAGGGTACCGGCGTTTCGGATATGATTGCCAGTTCGCTGTATAACTCCAGCTCAGCCACAGGCGTTATGGAGCAGAACCTTGACCGCCTGACCGTCATCATGGCTGTCGTATTTGCCGTGTGTGTCGTTCTGTGCATGTTCTTCTTCCCGCAGGGCATCGTGGGCTACTAAGCTCGAGCCACATAAATACTTGAAAAGGGTTCCGCAAGTGCGGGACCCTTTTTGTTTACATATTTGTAACAGAGTCAAAATATCCTCATATACTTCGCCCAACTAAAGAAAATCTCGACCGTTAACCGGAATTAGCCCCAAATCGTGCATAAAATGCGCTACTGTATTGCAATACGTTGGCCCGCTTTGTATAACCAGCCAAAACGGCGGACCGCGTTTGAATGGTTCGATTGGGCTGTCTTGACGTTGCCCGACCGAACTTACTTTGTCCTATCTCATAAGGAGGATGGCATGGCTGATTCTATGTTCCACCAGCCCGTTATGGGTCGTCGCGCCTTTGTCGGCGGTACCCTTGCTGCGAGCTCCATGGCTTTTCTTGCCGCATGCGGCAAGAAGGGCGGCGACGCTTCCGGTTCTGAGTCCGGTTCGACGCTGAACTTCTACATCAACAACCCGGTCTGCATCGACCCCTATAACGTCCAGGAGGACCAGGGCACTCAGGTCGAGTACCAGCTCTTTGATGCTCTGACCTCTTATGACGCCGAGAAGGGCGAGATTGTTCCGCTGGCTTGCGAGTCCTTTGAGGCCAACGACGACGCCACCGAGTTCACCTTCAAGATCAAGAAGGCCAAGTTCCACAACGGTGACGACGTTACCTCCAAGTCCTTCAAGCTCGGTTGGGAGCGTCTGGTCAACACCAAGTCGGCCATCGCTACCGAGTACGGCCCTTCCGAGGTCTCCTATCACCTTTCTATGGTCGAGGGCTATGACGACCTGCTTGCCGGTAACGCTACCGAGCTCAGCGGTGTTACTTGCCCCGACGATGAGACCCTCGTCGTCAAGCTGTCTTCCGCTTACGCCGACTTCCCCTTCGTCGCCTCTCACCCGGCTCTGGCCCCGGTTCCCGAGTGCGCCGAGTCCGATGTCAAGAGCTTCTATCTTGCACCGGTCGGTAACGGCCCGTTCATGATGGACGGCAAGTGGGAGGATGGTCAGGAGATCAACCTTAAGAAGTTCGACGATTACTATGGCGACAAGGCCAAGATCGATGGCATCCACTTCCAGGTCATCAAGGACATGGAGACTGCTTACAAGGAGTTCCAGGCCGGTAACCTCGATGTCTGCGACGTTCCCGTCGCTCAGATCGATGCCGCCAAGAAGGATCGCGGCGTGTCCAAGGACGGCTACACCATGGGTGACGGCGAGCGCATGCTGCTCGGCGCCGAGCCTTCCACCTACTATCTGACCTGCAACACCACGGCCGAGCCGTTCAACAACGCCGACCTGCGTAGGGGCATCTCCCTGGCCATCAACCGTGAGGCCATCTGCAAGACCATCTTCAAGGGTACCCGTACCCCTGCCGACGGCATTGTTCCTCCGGGCATCGATGGCTACAAGGAGGGCGCATGGGAGTTCTGCGCCTACGATGTCGACAAGGCTAACGAGTACCTCGACAAGGTTGCTCCCGCTGGCGCTAACGGGGATCGTGGCATTAGCGTGACCCTGTCCTACAACCAGGACGGCGGTCACAAGGAGATCATGGAGTCCATCATCGGCGACCTCGCCAAGGTTGGCGTTACCGCTGTCTCCGATACCCCTGAGTGGTCTGCCCTGCTCGAGCAGTATCAGAACTTTAACTATCAGTTCGGTCGTCTGGGTTGGATTGCCGACTACCCGATTATGGACAACTTCCTGTATCCGCTGTTCCACTCTGACTCCCTCGGTGGCGACAACCGTTCCGGTTACAACAACCCCGAGTTCGACGCCAAGGTCAACGAGGCTCGCACTACTGTTGACGACGAAGAGCGCGTCGCTAAGATGCAAGAGGCTGACGCTATGGTCGCTGCCGACTGCCCGGTCATCCCGGTGATGTTCTACACGCACACCATCGTCGGCTCCGATCGCATCAAGCACCTCTATGTCGATCCGCAGAAGCACGCCGAGCTGGGTACCGCTGAGCTCGCCTAAGAGTTTGCAGCTTCCGTGAGGGTCAAGTATTTACGTAGACCTCATGGGAAACATACAGTTCTCCCTAACCTGGGGTAAACTGGCTGATGGTAATTTTGGGATGCCGGTCTGGCGATCGGCATCCCATTTAGGTTAATCCCTAGATAGGGGAGTGGTATGGGTAAGTACATCGTTAAACGTGTGCTTCAGTTCATCCCGGTATTTTTGGGCGTTACGCTGATTCTGTTCGCCCTCCAGAATATCGTGCCGGGAGATCCGATCAAGCTGATCGGTGGAGACAAGGCTCTGTCCCCCGAGGTGGAGCTTCAGCTTCGCGTTCGCTATCACCTGGTCCAGTCGGACGAGGACGGCAACGCGATCCTTGACGAGAACGGCGACCCCGTTCAAACGTCGCTTGTGGACCGTTACTTGTATTACATGAACGGCCTGCTTCATGGCGATCTGGGCAATTCGTATCAGCGCAAGCTGCCGGTTACGGATATCTTTGCCCAGAAGTATCCGTATACGGTCAAACTTGCCGCGTGCGCCATCGTGCTCGAGGCAATTATGGGTATCGGTGCGGGTATCATTTCAGCGGTAAAGCGTTATTCCTTCTGGGATATTTTGGTAACGCTCACCACGTCGATCCTCGTTGCGGTCCCGGCCTTCTGGCTCGGTATGTTGCTGCAGCTGTTCTTTGGCGTCATCCTCAAGGACGCCACGGGCGGTGCAATCTCCATGCCGATCTCGGGTGCCGGCGGTTCCAGCTCTCAGTATCAGGATTGGATGCACTATGTGCTTCCGACCATTACGCTGGCTTCGGTTTCGACCGCTTATGCTGCGCGCATCATGCGCTCGCAGCTGCTTGACGTCATGAACCAGGATTACATCCGTACGGCAAAGGCCAAGGGTCTCTCCAATCGTGCGATCATCGTCAAGCATGCGCTTAAGAATGCACTCATCCCCGTCGTTACCTATATTGGTGTCGACTTTGGCGGTATGCTTTCGGGCGCCATCCTGACCGAGACGGTCTTTAACTGGCCCGGTATCGGCTATGAGGTCTATCGCGCCATTAGCATGCGTGACTGGCCCATCGTTATGGGCGGCGTTACGCTCATCGTCGTCGTCGTTATGGTGATCAACCTGCTCGTCGACATTAGCTATGCATTCCTCGACCCGCGCATCCGCCTTGGCGGTCCGTCGGATAAGGCCTAAGGGAGGTACGTCTCATGCAGGAAACTGATTCTCAGTCTCAGGAGCAGGCTACCGCCACCAAAGCCGCATCTGCTCCCGCCAAGTCCCGCACGCTGTGGGGCGACGCTTTTAAGCGTCTTCGCAAGAACAAGCTCGCCGTTATCGGTGTCTGCTGGATCATCATCGTCGTTGTGGTTGCCCTGACCGCAGATCTGTGGGCTAAGCCCTGGCTCGGTTCGCCGACAGCTTCCGACTCGACCACCATGGCCGAGACGTCGCTGCTGGCTCCGTGTGCCGAGCACCCGTTTGGCACCGACGCCCTTGGTCGTGACATTCTCGTCCGCGTTATCTACGGTGCGCGCGTTTCGCTGTCCGTCGGAATTATGGCCACCGCGATCTCCACGCTGATTGGTCTGGTCATGGGTGCTCTGGCCGGTTTCTACGGCGGCATCTGGGATACGATCATCATGCGCTGTGCGGACATCTTCCTGGCGTTCCCGTACGTGCTGTTCGTTGTCGCCATGATCGCCGTTATCGGCCGTGGTCTTCAGAACGTCTTTATCGCCATCGGCATTCTTGGCTGGCCTTCGATTGCGCGCGTCTTCCGCTCTGCAATCTTGACGGTCAAGGAAAACGACTATGTTGATGCTGCGCGCGCGATGGGTGCATCTGATGCTCGTATCGTTGTACGTCACATCTTCCCGAACTCCGTCGCCTCCATCGTGGTCTACGCGACCATGAACATTGGTGGCGCCATTCTGACCGAGTCCGCTCTGTCCTTCCTCGGCATGGGCGTTATTCCGCCTACGCCTTCGTGGGGCTCCATGATTCAGGACGGTCAGCAGTATCTTCTGACTGCTCCGTGGATGATGATCATGCCCGGTCTGGCAATTCTCTCGACGGTGCTCGCCTTCACCCTGTTGGGTGACGGTCTGCGCGACGCCCTCGACGTCAAGATGAAGGACGCATAAGGATGAAGAAGAACAAGAACTATGTGGACCTGAAGGACCAGCCGGTTCCCGAGGGCCAGCATCTGCTCGAGGTCGATGACCTAAAGATGTATTTCCACACCGAGGATGGCGTCGTTCGCGCTGTCGACGGTGTCTCCTACACGCTCGATCGCGGCGAGACCCTGGGCGTCGTCGGTGAGTCCGGCTCTGGTAAGTCCGTGACCGCCATGACCATCATGGGCCTCATCTCGATGCCTCCGGGAAAGATTGAGGGCGGCGACGTTCGCTATCGCGGTCGTTCTATCCTCGAGATGACTGAGGAAGAGATGCAGCACATTCGCGGTAACGATATCGCGATGATCTTCCAGGATCCTATGACCTCCTTGAACCCGGTCTATAAGATCGGCAAGCAGGTGGGCGAGGGCCTTCGTCTGCACCGTGGTTACTCCAAGCAGGAGGCGCTCAAGCGTGCCACCGAGCTTCTGGACCTCGTTGGTATTCCCGAGCCCGAGAAGCGCGTCAATGAGTATCCGCACCAGTTCTCTGGCGGTATGCGTCAGCGCGTCATGATCGCTATGGCTCTTGCCTGCGACCCCGATATCCTGATTGCCGACGAACCCACGACGGCCCTGGACGTTACCATTCAGGCTCAGATTATCGAGCTCATGCAGGAGATGCAGGAGAAGAACGGCAACGCCATTATCATGATCACCCATGACCTGGGCGTCGTTGCCGATATGGCCGACAAGATCATGGTTATGTACGCCGGCCGTCCCGTCGAGTTCGGTACTGCTGAGGAAATCTTCTACGAGAGCCGCCATCCCTACACCTGGGGTCTTATCCGCTCCATCCCGGAGCAGGCCATCGAGGAGAAGAAGCCGCTGACGCCGATTCACGGCAACCCGCCTTCGCTCATGAACCTGCCCGAGGGCTGCGTGTTCTCGCCTCGTTGTCCCTATGCGACCGATAAATGCCGCAAGCAGCGCCCCGAGCGCGTTGTCACCGAGTCTGGTCATTACTCTGCGTGCCACTACTCCGGTGACCCCGAGTTCCTCAAGAACGCTCCTGAGACGTCCCGTACGCGTAAGGATTCCAAGAAGGGAGGCGAGGCGTAATGGCAGATACCAACGAGCGTACTCCGCTGCTGAAGGTCGAGCACCTCTCTAAGGAGTTTCCCGCTGAGTCCGGCATGTTCGCCAAGCGCTTCTCCAAGCGTGTCGTCTCTGCTGTGAATGACATTTCGTTCGAGATTTATCCGGGCGAGACCTTTGGCCTGGTCGGCGAGTCTGGTTGCGGTAAGTCCACCACGGGCCGCACCATCATGCGCCTGACCAAGCCGACGGCAGGCAAAGTGTTCTTCCAGGGCAAAGACGTTGCCGAGATGAGCAAGCACGAGATCAAGGACATGCGTCGCGAGATGCAGTTCATCTTCCAGGATCCCTATGCTTCGCTCAACCCTCGTATGACCATCGGCGAGATTGTTTCTGAGCCCATGACCATTCATGGCGTTGGCACCAAGGAAGAGCGTATCGAGCGTGTCCGCGAGCTGCTGGACGTCGTCGGTCTGAACCCCGAGCACATCAACCGCTATCCGCACGAGTTCTCGGGCGGCCAGCGCCAGCGTGTCGGCATCGCCCGCGCGTTCGCTCTGAAGCCCAAGCTGATCATCTGTGACGAGCCTGTC
>URTD01000095.1 GCA_900550735.1 uncultured Collinsella sp. | reverse complement strand
GACAAACGTGATGTGCTCGTACAGGGCAATGAGCTCGCCGAGCGCAAACGGGGTCAGCGTGTCGCCGAAGATCGAGGTCGTCGGGCGGTTGCCCTCAAAGCAGCGAGCCGGGACGATCTGCTCGGGCGTGCCCTCGGCACGAACCTCGTCGGCCGTCTTGCCAAAGGCGAGTGCCTTGGTCTGGGCCAGGAAGTTGCCCAGGAACAGCTCGTGGACATCCTGGCCGCTGTCGGTTGCGGGGTTGGCAGTATTGGCGAAGGCGATGAAATCGGCCGGAACCACCACGGTACCCTGATGCAGCAGCTGGTAGAAGGCGTGCTGACCGTTGGTGCCGGGCTCGCCCCAGAAGATCTCACCGGTGTCGGAGGTCACGGCGCTGCCGTCCCAGCGGACGTGCTTGCCGTTGGACTCCATGGTCAGCTGCTGCAGGTAGGCCGGGAAACGGTGCAGATACTGGCAGTACGGCAGCACGGCGTGGCTCTTGGAGCCGAAGAAGTTGACGTACCAGACGTTGAACAGGCCCATCAGCGCGACGGCGTTGTTCTCGAGCGGCGTGTTGCAGAAGTACTCGTCGATGGCATGGAAGCCCTCGAGGAACTGCTGGAAGCGCTCGGGGCCGAGCACGACGATCAGCGACAGGCCCACGGCGGAGTCGACGGAGTAGCGGCCGCCGACCCAGTTCCAGAAGCCGAAGGCGTTGGCGGGGTCGATACCGAAGGCCTCAACCTTCTCGAGTGCGGTGGAAACGGCGACGAAGTGCTTTGCCACGGCCTCGGCGTTCTGCTCATCGGAGCCATCGATAGCGCCCTGAGCCTTGAGCTGCTCGAGCATCCAGGTCTTGACCTCGCGAGCGTTGGTGAGGGTCTCGAGCGTGGTGAAGGTCTTGGAGACGATGATCACGAGCGTGGTCTCGGGATCCAGACCCTTAAGCTTCTCGGCCTGGTCGTTGGGGTCGATGTTGGAGATGTAGCGGCAGTCGATACCGGCGTCGGCATAGGGACGCAGAGCCTCGTAGGCCATGACCGGGCCCAGATCGGAGCCACCGATGCCGATGGACACCAGATGCTCGATCTTCTTGCCGGTAACGCCCTTCCACTCACCGGAGCGCACGCGCTCGGCGAAGGCATACATGCGGTCGAGGACCTCGTGCACGTCGGCGACGACGTCCTGGCCGTCAACGATGAGCTGACCCTTCTCGCTTGCCGGGCGACGAAGCGCGGTGTGCAGGACGGCGCGGTCCTCGGTGGTGTTGATGTGCTCGCCGGAGAACATGGCGTCACGGCGCTCCTCGAGCTTCACCTCGCGGGCAAGATCGCACAGCAGCTTGACGGTCTCATCGGTCACCAGGTTCTTCGACAGATCAAAGTGCAGGTCACCGGCGTCAAAGCTCAGCTTGTTCACGCGGTCGGCGTCAGCAGCGAACCAGGCCTTGAGGTCGATACCATCGGCCTCAAGCTTCTCCTGATGAGCCTCGAGTGCCTTCCAAGCGGCAGTCGACGTAGCATCGATAGGTGCGGCAACAGTTGCCATAGAGTCCTCCTCAGCATACGGGCGCACGCCTCCATGCGCCCGGACATTCAGATGCCACTATTCTAGCGCAGGTCAAGACTACAATCAGCGAGCGTTGCCAATCGGCCCCCAAACGGCAACCGACCAAAAAGGGACAGGTTTATTTTGGCAGGTCAAACGCTTTACCTACCAAAATAAACCTGTCCCTTCCTAGCAGGTACTAGGCCGCAGTGCACACACTGCCGAGCAGCTCGCGCAAGGGGGAACCGATGCCCTCCAGGAGCTCGGGCGCGATGATAGCAAAAACGGGAGCCTCGCCGGCACCCACGACGGCAGGCACCTTGCCCTCCGAGACAATGCATCCATAAGGCACAAAGCCGTCCTCGCCGGCATCGAGCATGGCCATGCGACGAGCGAGTTCGCGCGCAAAGCCCGCCGTATCGGCATCGCCAATCGCCAGGACAAAGTCCACGCCCTCATCGGTTGCCAGGGCTACGGCCTCGTCGACCAGCTCGTCTCCCCCGTCACCGCCGACCGATCCGCAACGAAAGAGCACGCGCTCGAGCAGAGCTCGATCAAGCGAGCCGAGCGCCGCCGAGACGAGCTCATCACACGTATGCTTGTCTCCGCCCAGCACGACCAGCGCCTTGGTGCCACCGTAGTGAGCGACCAATCGTCCGCACCAGCGAGCCACGTCCCCATCCGCAACAAGGCGTGTCGGCATACCAAACCCATAATTGACCATCTTTCCCACAACCCTTCCGTGCGCATAGGCGGTATCAATCGTTAGGCTCATGCTACGAAGCAAGGTTTTCCGAGCTGTTTCGCACTCTTTAGAGCTGCGTTAAAAACCCGATCCAACCGCACGACCATACCTACCAAAACAAACCAGTCCCTTTTTGACAGGTTTTGACGATGTCCGGATGAGAGGGTATTATCGAACAGATATTCGATAAGAACATGTGTTTGATGATAGGACACGGATGGCGCACGAGCAGCACACCTATATCTGCATCGACCTCAAGACGTTTTATGCCAGCGTCGAGTGCGTCGACCGTGGGCTCGATCCGCTCACCACCAACCTAGTCGTTGCCGACGAATCGCGCGGACGCACGACCATCTGCCTCGCCATCACGCAGGCCATGAAGGACTTAGGAATTCACAATCGCTGCCGCCTATTTGAGATTCCCGATGGCATCGACTACATCACGGCCGTACCGCGCATGCAGCACTACATGGAGGTGTCGGCGAAAATCTACGGTATCTATCTGGAATACGTCAGCCCCCAGGACGTGCACGTCTACTCCATCGATGAGTGCTTTATCGACGTGACGCCCTATCTGGACCTCTATCACACAGATGCGGAAGGGCTCGCCTGCACGCTGCGCGACGAGGTCTTGGCGCGCACCGGCATCACGGCGACGGTCGGCATCGGCCCCAACCTATTCCAGGCCAAGGTGGCGCTCGACATTACCGCCAAGCACGTACCCAGTCGCATCGGCAAACTCGACGACGAGACCTTTCGCAAGGAGATCTGGCCCCATCGCCCCATCACCGACATCTGGGGCATCGGCCCCGGCGTGGCGGCCCGTCTCGAGAAATACGGCGTCTACGATCTGATGGGCGTCGCGGCGCTCGACGAAAACCTGCTTTACGACGAGCTCGGCGTCAATGCCGAATATCTCATCGACCACGCCTTTGGGCGCGAACCGACAACCATCGCCGATATCCAAGCCTATCGCCCGCAAGCAACTTCGACCACCACAGGACAGGTGCTCTCGAAGGGCTATGCCTACGAGCAAGCCTACACCGTCTTGCGCGAGATGGTCGACAACGCCGTGTTGGACTTAGTCGATAAGCACGTGGTCTGCAACAGCATCTCGCTCTTTGTGGGTTATGCGAGCGAGCGCGCCGACATACGCCGCCTCGACGCCAGCGGTACAGCGCAGTATGTGGACGGATGCGGGCACCTGCGCTCGAGCACATCGAGCATCGAACCCACCGCAACCGCCGGCCCTGAGCTCGCGCCCCGTGCGCCCAAGCCCGTCCAGCGCGATGACGAACGGCGCCGCCTGGTGCGCGAAGCGCAGGCAATCGATGGCATCTTTGTGGGAGAGCATGGCGGCAAACCGCGTGGTGGCTATGCCGCACTCTTTGCGCACTCCAATGCCTCGCGAAAGCTACCCGAGCGCACCAATTCGTTTAAGAAGATCATGGGCTATTTCGATGACCTTTGGGCGAAAACCGTCGACCCTAAACGACCGGTCAAGCGCATCAACCTGGGCTTTGGCAATCTTGTGCCCGAGGAATTTGCCACTATCGATCTGTTTAGCGATGTCGAGGCCGATGAGCGCGAGCGCGACCTGGCGCGCGCCGTCCTGGCTGTGAAAGACAAGTACGGCAAGAACGCGCTCGTCAAGGGATTAAGCTTTACCGCCGGCGCCACCGCGCGCGAACGCAACGACCAAGTTGGAGGACACCGTGCCTAAACCCAAACAACAGCCCGTGCGCCCGCCGACCGCCTTCGAGCGCCTGGCGGACCCCGAGGGCAGACGCCGCGCCGCCGACCCCAACCTCACAGCCAACGGTGCCGTGCGCGCCAACCGCGCCGCACAGTTTATGCCCTTTGCCGCCCTCACGGGATACTACGAACTCGTGCGCAAGCAGGAAATCACCGTCGAGCCAAAACGTGAGCTCACGGAAGAAAAAGCCCTCGTGCTTTCTAAAAAGCTCGAGGGTCTCAAACGTGGCGACCTGGTCCGCGTCACCTATTACGATACGTACGGCTATCGCTCCCGCACCGGCATCCTTGACGAGGTACTCCCTGCCTTCAGGCTCCTCAAGCTCAAAGATATCGCCATCGACTTCGACGATATCCAAGACATCGAGCTGCGCGGACGAGCCTAGACAAGGAAATGCATCCAAGACGGCGCTTACAGCGTCATGACGTAGTAGCCCGCGTCTTTCACGGCCGTCTCGAGGACACCGCGATCAACCGGCTGCTTAGAGCGCACGCGTGCCGTGTGGTCCGCGTACGTCACCGTTGCCCACACGCCATCCAGTGCATTGAGGGCATTGGCTACGTTCTGAGCGCAGCCGTCACAGCTCATGCCGCCGATGAGCAGCTCATCGCTATAGGGGTAGTGTGACGCATCGGTATCCACCACAACAACCTTTTTGGCCTTCTTACCGCTCGCACCATCGCTGCAGCAACTCTTCCCGTGTGTCGAAGCGGCAATACGACGCAGTCCAAAAAACATGCCGGCGGCAATGACGGCCAGCACGATGAGATTCGCAGGGTTGAGCAAGTCACTCATGCGTTCCCCTTTCAAGTAGCCCTATCTAGATACCCCCATGGGGTGTCTCCATCTTAACCCAAAATCATGTCCGTTCGGTCAATTAGTTTCCCTCTTCAAACTTTTTTGTTGACCATGGCTTACTTTCGTGTATAAGTTTTCCTAGGCTAACAGTTTAAATCCGTAAGGAGCGCCGTGACTCGAACCATAGACATCCCAACGTTTCAGGCAGCAGTCGTGCGCAACTGCTCTCCCACGCTCGCGGGCATCAAGCCGGCATCGCTCTTTACCTATCCAGGCACCTACGCCCACGGGGACGGCTCGACCGCAACCAAAACCATCGCAGAACGCCGAGCACGCCTGCTCAACGTTATCGCCCAGTGCAATCGCGAGCTTGACCCGTTCGGTATCCACCTGAGTGTTTTGGTCTGGCGGCCCTGCGGAGCGCTCGTGTATATGTACCGAGCCAAAAGCCTCACCACCTATTTCGCAGACCCTCGCGCCCAAACGGCGCTCGCCTCGGAAGGCTACGACACGAGAGACCTTTCGACATGCCTTGTGCATTTGGCATCACGCATCACGCTCGCGAGCAATAACGTCGCGGAGTGCGCCTGTAGCCAGACTCGATGCGCACTACCCCAGCAAGCTAGCTGCAGCAACGACTGCACCTGCGAGTTTCCGCACGAAATAGGCTACTTCCTCGGATATCCCTACGACGATGTGCGCGAGTTTATCGTCCAGCGCGGCGAGAACTACAAGGTCTTTGGAGCTTGGAAGGTCTACACGAATGTCGAGCAAGCGCTTGCAATGTTTGACGCCTACCGCGCTTGCACTCAATACCTCACCTTTGTCTATCAGCAGGGCTGCAGCTTGGCGCAACTTGCCCAGGCAACCCGATAGAACATAGAAGCCGCGGCAACCTGCCGCACAACTGAAAGGACTCAACATGAGCAAGATCGCCGTCGTCTACTGGAGCGGCACGGGCAACACCGAGGCCATGGCAAACTTCGTTGCCGAGGGCGCAACCGGTGCCGGCGCCGAGGCAGAGGTCATCTCCTGCGCCGACTTCTCTGCCGACAAGGCCGCCGAATATGATGCCTTCGCCTTCGGCTGCCCCGCCATGGGTTCTGAGGAACTCGAGTACGATGAGTTCCAGCCGATGTGGGACGAGGTCAAGGAGACTCTCGGCGACAAGAAGGTCGTCCTCTTTGGCTCCTATTCGTGGGCCGAGGGCGAGTGGATGGACAACTGGAAGGCCGACGCCGACGAGGCTGGCGTCAACGTCGTGGACTCCACCATCTGCTACGACGCGCCCGACGACGAGAGCGAGACCGCTTGCAAGGCCCTCGGAGCCGAGCTCGCGTAACGAGCCCAGGACCTCCAAAAGAGCCTGCATCAAAGCGCATCCCCATCCCTACAAAAGAGCGGGGGCTGGATTCAAGTCCAGCCCCCGCTCTTTTGTAACGGCAGTTACATCAACCGGCTACGAGATGTTGCCCAAGAACGCCTTGGTGCGCTCGCTCTTGGGGTGGTCGAAGACCTCGCTCGGCGTACCCTCTTCCACGATAACGCCGCCGTCCATAAAGACGACGCGGTCGGCAACGTCGCGGGCAAAGCCCATCTCGTGCGTCACGACGATCATGGTCATGCCGTCGCGTGCCAGGTCGCGCATGACCCCCAACACGTCGCGGACAAGCTCGGGATCGAGCGCCGACGTGGCCTCGTCAAAGAGCATGACGTGAGGATTCATCGACAGGGCGCGGGCGATGGCCACGCGCTGCTGCTGGCCGCCCGAAAGCTGGCTCGGCATAAAATCGATGCGCTCGGCAAGACCGACCTTGGTCAGCTCCTCGACGGCGATCTTCTCGGCCTCTTCCTTGCTGCGCTTGAGCACCTTCTGCTGCGCGAGCATGACGTTGCCCTTGGCGGTGAGATGCGGGAACAGGTTGAAGCTCTGGAACACCATGCCGACCTTCGCGCGCACAGCGTTGATATCGGTGCCCTTGGCGGTGATCTCGGTGTCCTCGAAGAACACCTGGCCGCCCGTGGGCTGCTCAAGCAGGTTCACGCAGCGCAGGAGCGTGGATTTGCCGGAACCCGAAGGCCCCAGGATGACCACCACTTCGCCGCGCTTCACTTCCAAATCGACGCCACGCAAAACCACAAGGTCATCGTAGCTTTTATGCAAATCGCAGATGCGGATGATGGGCTTGCCGTCGTCCGCCGCCTGCCCGCTGGCCGCCACGCGCGCCACACCTTCGCCCGCGCCGTCGGCAGTTTCATTCGTCAGGTTCTTTATAGTCTCAGTCATTGCACACA
>URTD01000094.1 GCA_900550735.1 uncultured Collinsella sp. | reverse complement strand
ACGTGGAAGCGCGTGGTCGACATGAACGACCGCCAGCTGCGCCACATCGTGGACGGCCTGGGCGGCAAAGCCCACGGCGTGCCCCGCGAGGACGGCTTTGAGATCACCGTCGCGAGCGAAGTCATGGCAGTTCTCTGCCTTGCGACCGGCCTCGCCGACCTCAAGGAGCGCCTCGGCAAGATGGTCGTCGCCTACACCTATGACGACAAGCCCGTCACCGCGCACGACCTGAAGGCTGAGGGCGCGATGGCCGCGCTCTTAAAGGATGCCATCAAGCCCAACCTGATTCAGACGCTCGAGGGCACGCCCGCGTTTGTCCACGGCGGTCCCTTCGCCAACATTGCCCACGGCTGCAACTCTATCATGGCCACGCGTATGGCGATGCGCTTTGGCGATGTTGCCATTACCGAGGCCGGCTTTGGCGCCGACCTGGGCGCCGAGAAGTTCCTCGATATCAAGTGCCGCATGACGGGCGTTCGCCCCAGCGCCGTCGTGATCGTCGCGACCGCTCGTGCGCTGAAGTACAACGGTGGCGTCGCCAAAGCCGACCTCAACGAGGAGAACCTCGAGGCACTCAAGGCTGGCATGCCCAACCTGCTGCGTCACGTCGACAACATCCAGAACGTTTATGGTCTGCCCTGCGTGGTCGCCATCAACCGCTTTCCGACGGACACCGAGGCCGAGCTTGCGCTCATCGAGTCCGAGTGCCAGAAGCTCGGCGTCAACGTTAAGCTTTCCGAGGTCTGGGCCAAGGGCGGCGAGGGCGCGCTCGAGCTGGCCGATGAGGTCATGCGTCTGATTGAGCAGCCGAGTGAGTTTAAGTTTGCCTATGAGGACGGTGCCGATGTGGCCGACGCTCTCGAGGCCATTGCCACCAAGGTCTACCGCGCCGACGGCGTCGACTTTACGCCGGCCGCCAAGCGCCAGCTCGCCGAGCTGCGCGAGAACGGCTTTGGCAACCTGCCGGTGTGCGTCGCCAAGACGCAGTACAGCTTTAGCGACAACGCCAAGGCCCTGGGCGCTCCCGAGAACTTCCGCATCACGGTGCGTGAGCTCAAGGTTTCTGCCGGCGCCCACTTTGTGGTCGCACTGACTGGCAGCGTTCTGACCATGCCGGGCCTGCCCAAGATCCCCGCGGCCGAAAACATCGACGTCGACAACGACGGCAACATCACCGGCCTGTTCTAAGCTCGCTGCTCATAGCCGCTTGCACGCCCCGTCGCGCCTACCAAGGCCCGGCGGGGCCTTTTGATCCTTAGGCCCGCGCATGTCTTGTAGATACCGACGGACTCTGCCCATCATAGGCTTTTGCGCGGGTAGAATGCATGGATAACTTGAGGCTCACGCGCGACGGAAAGGAATCGTTGCATGGATCAGGACAAGACAACCGTGATGGGCGGCTACGGTTCCGCACAGGCTGGCGGTAGCGCCGATGCGACCCACGTTGTTCCCAACCCCGGTTATGCCGACCCCGCCGCGACGCAGCCTTCTGCCGAGCCCACGCGAGTTATGGGCTATGGCGACTCGGCGCAGGATTCTTACGCTGCATCTTCGCAAGGCCCCTATGGCAACGCAGCTCCGGACCCGTTTGATTACGCGCCGCAGGATTCTTATGCTGCCTCGACGCCGAATTCCTATGATGACCTGCCGCAAAATCCCATTCCGCAGCCTCAGCAGACGACGTATATGCCTCGCACGGCGCAGCCTCGCTACGAGTCGCGCGAGCCGTATCGCGAGTACCCCAAGTCGATTCCGCAATATGGCGAGGACGAGGAGAAGAAGCCATCGCGTTCGTCGAGCGTGATCAAGAAGATCATCATCGTGCTGGCGATCTTCTTTGCGCTGTCGGTTGTGTTTGCCATCGTGTCGGGCATGCTCAACAAGCGGGGCGCCACGACCGATGCCACGACCGAGCAGGCCGAGACCACCCAGTCTGCTGCCGTCGACCTGAGCGATATCCCGGGACAGTACTGGTCCAACGCCAAGAAGCTCCTCAAGTCGCGCGGAGCCGACCTTTCGAACGCCGTGATCCTGACCGACGATGGCTCAACGCCCGTCATCGATTCCAACTGGGTTGTTACGAATGCCTACTATAACGACAACGGCAACCTGGAGATTCAGCTCACGCACAAGAACAGCTATGGCAACTCGTCCGGCGGCCAAAGCGGTACCGACAGCTCGAGCTCCAATACGCTGGAGGACTTGAGCAACAAGGCGCAGGAGTTGGGAGATAAGGCGCTAGAGCTGGGCGATACGGCACAAAACCTGGGTGATACTGCTCAGAATCTGGGCGATATGGCTACCAATGCCTGGGACGCGCTGCAAAACGGCATCTCGGGCGCGCAGGGAAACTAGCTGTTAAGCAGACTACAGCTGCTCGGCCGGACGGTCGGGCGAGCTAAAGCCCGAGTCAAACGTAACGACGCATGAGGCATCGGGCCGGCGCTCGTGCACGATGCGCGTGACGAGCTCCAGCAGCTCTTCGTCGGATATGTCAAAGCCGTCGGGACGCACCAGGTCAAACGAAACGAACCCGTTGTGCTCGTGCAGATCGTGGATGGAGAGCGCGGGATCGATCTGCATGACGCCGCGCTTGACCCAGCCGCGCAAGTCATCGCCGGTTGTCGCGATGGGGTCGCAGTGCAGCGTGATACCAATGCCCATCTGGCGCTTGATGTCGTGCTCGATGGTGTCCAGAATCTCGTGGTGCTCAAACGCGTCGCCCTCGCCGGGCATCTCCACGTGGGCGCTGGCAAACTGACGACCGGGGCCGTAGTCGTGCACCATGAGGTCGTGTGTGCCCAAGACCTGCGGATAGGACATGATCTTGTCGCGGATTGCCTGGACGAGCTTGGGGTCGGGCGCTTGCCCCAGCAACGGGCTGATGGCGTCGCGCACCAGGCCCAGACCGCTGATGCAGATGAAGATGCCCACACCCAGGCCTGCCCAGCCATCGAGATCAAAGCCGGTCGTCTGCGAAATAAGCGCCGCCACCAAGACCGAGCCCGAGGTGATGACGTCGTTTTTGGAGTCCTGCGCCGTGGCGATGAGCGTCTCCGAGTCGATGCGATCGCCCAGCGTGCGGTTGAACGCTGCCATCCAGAGCTTAACGAGCATGGACGTAGCCAGTGCCGCAAGGGAAATAAACGTGTAAGCGGTGGGCGAGGGCTTGATGATCTTGGTGACCGACTCGAGAATCAGGTTGATGCCGACGGCGCAAACCAGGACGGCGACGAACAGGCCGGCTAGGTACTCGTAGCGGCCGTGACCATAGGGGTGGCCTTCGTCTGCCGGGCGGCTGGCAAGGCGGAAACCGAGCAGGCTCACAATGTTGCTCGAGGCATCGGAGAGGTTGTTGAAAGCGTCGGCGATGAGGGAGACGGAGCCGGCGAGCAGACCCGCGATGCCCTTGGCCAGGCACAGGGTGATGTTGAGGCCAATGCAGACGAGGCTTGCGGAAAAGCCCGCGTTGGTACGGCAAGATGCATCGACCGGCTCGCTCTCGCTGCCGGGAACAAGCGTATGTACCAGCCGATTTACAAATAGCATAGCGGTCGTCCTCACAATCATGTTTAAGGGGATAGTGTAGCTCGCACGGGGGCGCCGTGCGCCGATGCTCAGAAAATGCAGCAATAGTCTGCCGGTGCTAACGAGCGAGCCTTCTCGTCTGCCTGGGTGGTCCATTTTGGGCCACATGGGTATGGGCATGTGCCTGCTTGCTCGACATACTTAATGTCGACAGCCCCTGTGCAAAGGAGGACGTTTCCATGGACGAGATGTTTGCCATTATATGTCAAAACTGCGGCGGCCCTATGTACTCGCACCAGGCTAAGCGCAGCTTTGAGTGCGCCTATTGCGGCACGGTGGTTCCGTGGCAGGCGGACGCCGGAGAGCCCAAGAGCGCTTTGGGTATTCGCCATACGCCGTTGACGGTGGTGGATGGACTGCTCAAACTCACGCATGTGTCGCAACTCGAGCGCCCGCAGGACCCGGACTGGTATTTCTTCAATGCGCACTGGCGCAATCAGTCGGTCCTGGAACATCTGCTGTGGGAGGATCGCGGCACGGCGCAGGAGTTCCAAGAGGCCACGCATGTGAGCATTCCTTGCCCCTTCTGCGGAGCGTCCTTTGAGGGCGAGTCAACGCAGCGTGTGTTTGAGTGCCCGTCCTGCGGCAATAAGATCGGCATTGCGGACCTGCTCAAGCCGGGGACGTTTAGCAAGCGCCTGACCATGGGCGTTGGTGCGGAGTATGTGCCCGAGCAGGGTATTCCCTGCGAAATCTCGCCGCAGCAGGCACGTGCCAACGCGCTGCAGCTGGTGCGCCAGTATCCGGATGCCTTTGCCGGGCACGACGTGGAAGACGCGATCCAAAACGACATGATGCTCTTCTATTTCCCCATGGCGCTGGCGGACTTGCGCATGATGGCGAGCTTCCCGGGCAAGGGCCTGAGCAAGGAGGCCTTGGTGTACTACGAGGTGCTCGACTGGGCATACCCCAGGGCAAACTACCTGGACGTTCGCCTCATGGGCATTTTGGAGCCGTGGGACTTTGCCAAGGTCGGTCCGTTCGATCCCGCCATGCAGGAAGGTGACTTTCGCGTTGTCTCAGTCGATGCGTCTACCAAGGACCAGGTGGTCATTGATAAGTTGGCGCTCGACGTTGCGGGCAACGACGCCGAGGCTGTACTGGGGCTCAATAAAAAGAGCATTCGCATGTGGGCGCGCAAGGCCCGCAAACATAAGGACGGCCTGGTGATGGTGCCGGTCTACTTTGTCGATCGTCCGGCGACAGACGGCCGCGATGGCGAGCAGGTGCGCATTGCCGTAAACGGCCAGACGGGCCGCGCGGCCGCGGTGGTGTTTAGCGACAAGCGCGAAACGCATATCGTGGCGTCGCTCAGCCCGAGCCTGCATCTGTCCGGTGAGAGCACCGTGCACGCCACGCCCGTCGAGGTCAAATACGTTAAATCGCCCTTCCTGTACCAGATCGTGCGCCGTGGAGGCGGCGAGCAACCGCGCCAGGTTGCAGCGGTTGCCGAGGGTTCCTACCGAGAAGAAAAGCCCAAACGCCGCGGTCTGCTGGGTGCGCTATTTGGGAAGTAGGGGAGCGGTGCCGGTTGGCACCGTAACGTGATGGCCGGGGGTATGGGGCGGCTCTCAGGAGTGCGGGCTGCCGTCTGATTGTTTGAGGGTGCCAGATGTAAATAAACAGTGGAGCGGCTGCAAAAGAGCTGCCTCACTGGGTAAAATCAGGGTGTGCGGCGGAACCCGCTCTTCAGCTAGTCACACTTCGGAAGCGCGGGCAACGCAGGTATTATCGTCTAGGGCCGGCTGCAACCGGCCCTTTTCTGTGGCAGCCAATGGACCCACATCAGACGAAGGCCGCGTCTTTGCCTGTCAGGTCACGCTCGCCAGCCACGGCTAGAATGTCGTTGCCGGCGTCCATGACCGGTATTGTTTCGTAGCGTGCGTCGCAACCGCGAGTGCGCCTGCGACGGCTGCGGTGGCTTCGGTCGCAACGTGCTGCTACCCTTGCACTTCGCCATTAGTCGCTTCGTTGATGGCGCGGTACTCGGCGCTCAGTTCGCGCGCCAGCTCTTCCTTGCTTGGAAGATACGGCAGGTATTTGGCGGCAAACACTTGGTCGTTGTCTTCGGGCAGCGTGTACTCGACAATCGAATCGCTTTTGTCCGCGCAGAGCACGATGCCTATGGGCGGATTGTCGCCTTCGTTCATGAGCTCGCGCGTGTAGTAGTTCACATACATTTGCATCTGGCCCAGGTCCTGATGCGTAAGGTCGTCCGTCTTAAGGTCGATGAGCACGAAGCAGCGCATCAGATAGTTGTAAAAAACAAGGTCAATATAGAAATGGCGCCCATCAAAGGTGATGCGCTTTTGGCGCGCCTCGAAAGCGAAACCACGGCCAAGCTCCAGCAGGAACTTCTGAAGATGCGTGATGAGCGCCTGCTCTAGATCGCTCTCGCGAAACGCAGTATCGTCCGAGAAACCTAAAAACTCCAGTACATATGGGTCGCGGATGATATCCTCGGGGCGACGAGCCGGGGCGCTCTTTTGGATTTCCTGGGTGACGGCCTCCTTGTCCTTGCTGGCAAGTAGGCGCTCGCGGAACATGGTGTTGATCTGGCGTTCGAGCTGACGCGTGCTCCAACGAGAATCGGCGCATTCGTTCATGTACCATGTTCGAGCATCAGGGTCGGAAATGCGCATCAACCTGCGGTAATGAGTCCAGCTCAATTCGCTACGCAGTGCGTCGCGAATTGGAAACGCAAGAAAGAACTGACGCATATTGCGAAGGTTTGCGATGCCAAAGCCTCTTCCGAAATCCGCGGTAAGCCTTCTGGAGAGGCCTGCAATCAATGCCTCTCCATATGCTGCGCGCTCCTCTCCGCCCTGCTCATCAACAATACTCTTGCCGATCTCCCAATATGCCTCAACCATCGCAAAGTTAACGGCGGTATAGGCCTTGTCGCGAGCGGCGTTGAGAATCGAGGAGACCTGCTTGTAAAAACCTTCGGGCACGATTGCCGATTCTCCACGGTTTACCAGTTCACCCATCACTGTCGCCCCACTTTCCTCTTGTGGAATGCATCTTTATCGCATTTAGTTTAAAGCCTCGCGCGGACTCGCATTACTGTGCTGTTTGGCACCTTCGCATGGGGCCTTGCGGTGACTAAAATGTGGCCATAGAGACAGTTTTAGCGAACCCCACGGGAGTGACGCGTATGGACAACAACACGCTGCTGTTCCAGGACAAAGGTTCGGGTAGGTTTAAAGACGTCAAGATCTACCCTAACCGCATCGAGGTGCTCAAGAAGGGCACTTTTGGTGGCAAGCACACCGAGATTGTTTATCTTAAGGACATTACGGGGGTCAGCAGGATCAAGGGCCGCGACGTTTTCCTACGTAACAGGCTGTTGACTGCCTGTGTCTTTAGTCTGAGCAGCCGCTCCCAAGCTCAGGAGTTCGTGAATGCGCTGAACATGGTGATGTAGCCGATAGCGGCGTTCGGGCCAAGGTAAAAATCGGGGGCGCAGAACGGTGTTCTGCGCCCCCGATTGAGTCGATGTGTCTAAAAGGCCGGCTTGCCTATTCGCTAGCGCCTTCACTGTCTTCGCGG
>URTD01000093.1 GCA_900550735.1 uncultured Collinsella sp. | reverse complement strand
GCCCCAGACGGGCTTTCAGATCCGGGATGTCCGATGCCAGACACAGCACGGCCATGACCTCGCTGGCCACGGTGATGTCGAAGCCGTCCTCCCGGGGGACGCCCTGCATTTTGCCGCCCAGGCCGTCGATGACGTGGCGCAGCTGACGGTCGTTCATATCGACGACGCGCTTCCAAGTGATGCGCTTAACGTCAATACCGAGCTGATTGCCCTGCTGGATGTGGTTATCTAGCATGGCGGCCAGTAGGTTGTTGGCGGCACCGATGGCATGGAAGTCGCCGGTAAAGTGCAGGTTGATATCCTCCATGGGGATGACCTGAGCCCAGCCGCCGCCGGCAGCACCGCCCTTAACGCCAAAGACGGGGCCGAGCGAAGGCTCGCGCAGGGCCACGGCACTCTTGACGCCGCGACGACGCAGGCCGTCGGCCAGACCGATGGTCGTGGTGGTCTTGCCCTCGCCCGCAGGCGTTGGGTTGATAGCGGTCACGAGGACGAGCTTGGCCTGGTGATCAGTCGGCTCGTTGAGCAGTGAATAGTCGACCTTAGCCTTGTCGAAGCCGTACGGAATAAGGTGCTTAACGTCGACGCCGGCGTTCTTGGCCACCTCGGTAATAGGCAGCGGCGTGACAGAACGTGCGATTTCGATGTCAGTAGGCATGGGCGGTCCTTTCGTTACCGAATGAGAAAAAGACCAATTCAGCATAGCACGGGCGCGCAATAGTAAAAACGCCCATAACCGATGAACGGCGATATGTTTACCCGATGCCCAGCGATAGCCCAACAGCCCGCCAAAACAAAGCGCCCTAAACGGTAGGTTCAATCCCGAGGTGCTCAAAGGTGCGAAGGGTTGCCTGACGGCCCTGCGGCGTACGAATCATCAAGCCGCACTGCAGCAGATAGGGCTCATAGACATCCTCGAGCGTGCCCGGGTCCTCGCCCACCGCGCTGGCAAGGGTCGTAAGTCCCACGGCACGACCGGAGAACGTCTTAGCGAGCGTCTCCAAAATGCGAATATCCATCCAGTCCAGACCGAGCTCGTCGATCTCGAAGAACTCGAGCGCCCGGCGACAGATATCGAGCTCGATGGGACCGTTGCCGCGCACCTGTGCGTAATCGCGCACGCGCTTGAGCAGACGGTTGGCAAGACGTGGCGTGCCGCGCGAACGCGAGCCGATCTCGAGTGCACTGGGATGGTCGATCGTCACGCCCAGGATAGTCGCCGAGCGCGTCACAATCTGCGCGAGCTCCTCGACCGTGTAGTAATCCAGGCGATATGAAATGCCAAAGCGGTCGCGCAACGGGCCGGTCAACATGCCTGAGCGGGTCGTTGCCGCTACCAGCGTAAACTTGGGAATATCCAGGCGAATCGAGCGAGCCGCCGGACCCTTGCCAATCACGATATCGAGGGCAAAGTCCTCCATCGCGGGGTACAGGACCTCCTCGACCGAACGGTTGAGGCGGTGGATCTCGTCGATAAACAGCACGTCACCCGGCTGCAGGTTGGTAAGGATAGCCGCCAGGTCGCCGGTGCGCGCGATGGCAGGGCCACTCGTCGTCTTAATCTGAGCGCCCAGCTCGTTGGCGATAACGGTGGCCAGCGTGGTCTTGCCCAGGCCCGGAGGACCCGAGAAAATCACGTGGTCGAGCGTCTCGCCACGGCTCTGCGCCGCTTCGATCAACACGCGCAGGCTCTGCTTGATGTGCTCCTGGCCACAGTAATCGTCCAGGCGCTGGGGACGCAAAGTGCGGTCGACATCGAGGTCCTCGGCCGTCAGCTCCGAGCCCACCATGCGCTCGCCGTGCGCCATGGATGCCGCCGGCGAGTTGCCGGGCGTCGCCCACAGGTCCTGAGAGTCATCGGCTTCCCACATCACGCATCCATTCCGAGTCGCTTAAGCGCCGCGCCGAGCAGATCCTCGACACGCATATTCTGCCCATCATACCCGCTCAGGGCAACATCGGTCTCCTGCGGGCTAAAGCCCATGGAAAGGAGCGCCGCACGGGCATCATCGATCGCCGAAGGAGCGGCGGCGGGAACCGGCATCGCAACCTGGCCGGGAATAGCGTCGACCGGCACAAAGCCCTTGTCCTTGGCAAAGGTACTCTTGAGTTCCAAGATGAGGCGCTGCGCGGTCTTTTTGCCCACACCGGGCACCTTGGCCATGCCCTTGTCGTCCTCGGCCATTACCAAGGAATACAGCTGCCCCACGGTATAGGTGGAAAGCACGGCGAGCGCCAGGCGCGGACCAACGCCCGAGACAGACACGAGCCGATCGAACATCGTGCGCTCGTCCTTGGAGGCAAAACCAAAGAGCGTCATGGCGTCCTCACGCACCTGCATGCGTGTGTAGAGGCGAACCTCGCCGCCAGGCGTCGGCAACGTGGCGGCGGTGCTGCCCGAGATGCCGAGCTCAAAGCCCACGCCCGACACATCGACGACGGCCGAGCTCATCGTGGCCTCGACAAGCGTTCCATGGAGCTGGGAAATCATCAGTATCCGGTTCCTCTCTGTTGATAGAACTCGCCACCGGTGAGTTCACGGGTGCGGCTGAGGTTTACGTGGCAGATGGCGCAAGCCAGGGCATCGGCGGCATGGTCGGGATGCGGGTCGTGGTCGAGCTGCGTTAGCGTGCGTACCATGTAGGCGACCTGCCGCTTGTCCGCGGCGCCGGTGCCCACCACAGCCTGTTTGATCTGCATGGGCGTGTACTCGCCAATCTCGAGCGCGCACTCCGAAAGCGCCACAAGCGCAGCACCACGGGCATGCGCCGTGGGGATGGCCGAACGAACGTTGGCGCCAAAGTAGATGCTCTCGACAGCAGCCGTGTCGGGTCGATAACGCTCGACGACATCCTTAAGGTCACGGGCGATATGCGACAGGCGCACCGCGAGCGGGCTGCCCGCGCTGGTCTCAATACAACCGTAGGCACGGCAGCGAACCTCGCCACGCCGCTCCTCGATAATCCCCCAACCCGTATGAGCCAAACCGGGGTCAATGCCCAAGATAACCAAGCCAACCTCCCCTCGTCTTCTACCAAGCGCAAGGCAAGACCCCGCGCATCAATCACGAACGTCTGTTCTAGAATAACACAACAGCGACCGTATCTAGCAAGCAAGGTTGAACCATAGGTTGAGCATAAGTCAGCGAGCGAGTCCCTGCCGTGGCAAGGTGTCGCGAAAGAGGAGCGCCGCGTACTTCTGTACGCAAGCGACGGTTTGAGCGGCAGATTGCCCGGCAGGGGCTCGCGCAGCGTCGACTCGTTACGCGGTTTGGTAAAACCGCGTAACCTTGGCCCTATCCCATAGTTAGTTCTGCGAGAAAAAGGGGAACTGTCGGGGATCAACCGGCGGATGCGGCATCGGGCCACCCTGGGGACTACCTTGCGAGCCGCCCTGACCGCCCATCATCTTATCGATGGCGTCCTGAACCTCGCCCTCGAACTTTTTGATTCCCTCGTGCAAACGACGCTGACCGTCCTCAGAGCGCAGCTCCTCCATCTGCTCGGGTGAAATACCCAGTAGCTCGCCCAGCACGCCCATCATCTCGTTTCGCACGCGCTCGCTCGTATCCTCGTCAGCAAAACGGCGCACCTCGGCGCGCGCCAGCGAATCGACCGTCATACGCTCCTTGCCGTTAAGCCCCAGGTCGGACCACGCGAGCATGTACGGCCAGGAGCGCTCGGCAAACGAACGGGACGAGACGATCGGCGCCATCGGCAGCATGCGGCGGGCAGCCTCACCCTGTCGAACGAGCATCAGCACCAGCGAGCAAGCCTCAGGCTTGCCAGCGGCCATCGGGATGTCGTCGAAAGATCGATTGCGGTCCACGTGCGCCTCGAGCGCGCCATCGACCTCACCCGGCTCAAGCCCGCCGAGCAGCTGTGCCGCGCGGTCGAGCATATCGACCGGGCCGTCGAGCGTCGAGAGCGCCTGCGCCAGCACGCGCTCCATACAATCTTCCACCGCGTTGAGCGTCACGAGCTCTTGGGGCACCACGGCAGACGTGCGGTTGCGCACACGCGCCACAAACTCAAGCGTCGACAGGTACACATCGCCAAAGGGCGCAAAGTCGCCCTGGTAGCCGCCGCAAAGCGCCGGCGCCGCCAGCGCGTACTCGGTTTTGGACAGCGGGCTCAGCGCCATCGCGCCCAGCTCGAGCGCCGTGTCCTCCAGCATGAGGCCCAGCGTGCGCGAGCGCACACGCTCGGCATCGCCCGCCGACACGTCGCGATCGAGCACACGCGCCGCATCCGGTGCATCGCGCTCGACAGTGCGAATGTGCAGACGCTCGGCGATGGCGCGGACGGCGGCACAGCGGGCAGCCTCGGCCTCTTCCTGCGCCGGCGTAAAGATACGGTTGCGCCCCAGCACCAGGCCAATCACATTGCGCGGGCCCAGAGCGTCGACGGCCAGCGCCGTCAGCAAAGACGACGGCAAGTCACCCTCGAGTGCCACCACAGCACGCGAAGCACCGTGAGCTCGGGCGTTGTCGCGCACGGCGAGCACCAGCGCCTGCCACAGCCACTCCTCGGAACGGAACTCGGGCAGTTCGTGATCTTCCAGGGCATCGAGCATCACGCCACGCTGAATCTCCTGAACCAGCAGGCTCTCCTCAAAACACGGCGCCTGGGCCACCACGCGACCGCAGTCGTCGAGCACAAACGAACCGCCGGTATACACCGACTCGTCATAGGCGCCGACCGGCGCCATGCAGGCAAACCACACGCTGCGCTTGGATGCGATCTTGCGGTAGGCGCCGCTGCGAACGGCGGCAATGGCGGCAGTCTCGCGGTCGGTCATGTCAAACGCGTTGAATTGGAAATGCGCGATGAGGTCGACGCCGGTCGGCAACATCTCGAGCTCGCGGTCCAAGTCAAAAATCACGGCGATGCGCACGCCGTCCACGTCGAACACCGGCGGCGCCCAACGCGTGTCGTTGTTCTCGCCACGCTGCAGGGCAATGCTCGAACGCGCCGGCACCACATGACCGTCCTTGAGCATCATGTAGTCGAGCAGCTGGCCCTCAAACGAAACCGCCGCGGGCACGATGCAGATCATGTCAAGCTCCTGGATACGCTCGGCGACACCAGTCAAGCCGGCAAGCATGTCGTGCTCAAAGTCGGCAGCGCCCACCAGGCCACCGGGCATGGCGCCCATAAAGAGCGGAGCCGGAACGCACAGCACGCGCGCTCCGCGCTCGTGGGCCAGACGAGCCTGGTCCTCGATGCGGCCGCAAATGCCCTCAATATCACCCAGGCGCATATCGATCTGTGCAAGCGCGAGCTTCATGGCTCAGCCCTTTCCGTCGTAAACCATCGAAATCGTAGTAAAAGCGCCGGCCGCATAATGCAGTCGGCGCTTGCATGTGCATATGCTAGCTATGATACCCCGAGCGGGGGCGCGCTCCTAGAATGTCGCGGACCACAGCCCGTGCAGGTTGCAGTAGGCATAGACGGTACCGGTCTTGGAGCCGCCCGCGAAAAACGTCGCGGGTTTCATGCCGGGCTCAAGGTAATGGACCTCTAAGCGGCCCTCGGCCTCAAGGGCAATCCACTCAATGTAGTGCTCGGGCAGGCTGGGGTGCTCGACCGAGCCAACGCGTGCGCGAATCACGTGACCGTCGCGCTCGGTCTCGACAACAGGCACGTGCTTCTCGTGCGCCGCGTCCTCAGTGTTTGCGGTCAGCTCCGTGCAACCGGCAGGGGTCGCAACGTCGTCGCCAAGGGCAGCGATGAGCTTACCGTCGGGGTCCTTAAAGAATTTCGCCATGATGTTCTCCTTTGCTGATGTGCCAATGTTCTTGATGGTTCTTATGCCCAAAGGCAGACAGACCATCCACGGCATTGCAAATGAACACATAACGGATCAGGCAAGCGGTCGGGCCAAAATGCGTCGACCGTCCTGCCCACTCCAGCAGTCCCACCCCGCGCGCGGCTAGCGCCCGTCGCCGCCCAGCAGCGCCAGAACATCTTCGCGGGTAAACAACGCCGACGAGATGCCGTCGCCGCCGAGTACGCTGTTGACCAGGTCGCGCTTGGACTCCTGCATCTGCATAATGCGTTCCTCGATCGTGTCCTTGGCGATGAGCTTGTACACGGTCACGGTATGCTGCTGGCCAATACGATGTGCGCGGTCAGTCGCCTGGTCCTGCGCGGCCACGTTCCACCACGGGTCGTAGTGAATGACCACGTCGGCCGCCGTCAGGTTAAGGCCCACGCCGCCCGCCTTGAGCGAAATCAAAAAGACCGGAACCTCGCCCGCTTGGAACTGCGCGACCATCTTGGCGCGGCTCTCCTTAGACGAAGCGCCCGTGAGCTTAAGGAAGGCGATGTCCTCCTTGGCCAAGCGCTTGCCGATGATATCGAGCATACCCGTAAACTGGCTGAACAACAGGATGCGATGTCCGCCGTCGAGTGCGCCGTGCACGAGCTCCATGCACGTATCGAGTTTGGCGCTTCCCGCCTTGTAATCCTCGTAGTGCAGACGCGGGTCGCAGCAGATCTGGCGCAGCTTGGTGAGCTCGGCGAGCACCTTGAGCTTGTCTTTCTTAAACTCGGATGCCTCGCGGTGCTGCACCTGCTGGGCGATGCGGTCCTGGTTTGCCAGGTACAGCTTGCGCTGCTCGCCGGTGAGCTGAGCCACGACAGTGTCCTCGATCTTTTCGGGCAGATCGGCCACCACGTCTTCCTTGACACGGCGCAGCACAAACGGCGACACGAGCGCCTGCAGGCGAGCGGCGCTGTCACCCTCGGCGTGCTCGACCGGGCTTTCGAAGCGCTTGGCAAACGACTCGCGCGTGCCAAGCAGGCCCGGCATCAAAAAGTCGAAGATGCTCCAGAGCTCGGACAAGCGGTTTTCGATGGGCGTGCCCGTCAGGGCAAAACGCACGCCGGCAGGCAGGCGCTTGGCGGCGCGCGCCACCTGCGTGAGCGGATTTTTAATGTACTGGGCCTCGTCGAGCACCACGCGGGCAAAGTCCTGCTCGACGTACTCGTCGATATCGCGCCGCATAAGGTCATACGACGTTACAACCACGTTATGTTCGGCCACGCCGGCGATCTGCACACGGCGTTGAGCCTTGGCGCCCACAATGGCGCACACATCGAGCGACGGGGCAAAGCGCTCCAGCTCGGCGGTCCAGTTGTACACAAGCGACGCAGGGCACACC
>URTD01000092.1 GCA_900550735.1 uncultured Collinsella sp. | reverse complement strand
GGCTTGGGCAGGCACGATGCCGTTCGCGCGGTCGCCCTTGACGGCGGCCTCCAATGCTGCGATGTCCTGAGTGTCGACGGCCTCGACGAGGATTCCCCAGCGAGTGAAGAACTCATTGAGCTGGGAATACGATCCGCCATAAATATTGTCACCGACCACGATGCGGTCGCCGGGCTTGAAAATGCTCAGCACCGCGTGAATCGCCGCGAGCTCGGCCTTGGAGTACAGCGTGCCGTACTCAGTCGATAGGCTCACGTACACGGCGCCCGGGAACACCGTGTGCTCGTAGCTCTCGTTTTCGTAGAACACCTGGATATAGTTCTCGAGATCCTCGGCGTGCATCTTGCCCTCGTAGCCGGGGATGGTGAGCACCTTGTGGCCGCCAAACTCGATGGCGCCCGCCTCGTGGCAGGCAACATGACCGGTCTCGGCGGCAACAACGCCCTGGTAGGGCGCGAGCAGCATATCAATCACCGTCGCGTTGGCCTGCGTGCCGCCCACCAGAAAAAACACGTCGGCATCGGGGGCCTGGCAGGCCTCGCGGATAAGTTGCTTGGCGCACTCGGTATGCGCATCGGTACCGTAGCCGGGCTGCGGCTCCATGTTGGTATCGACGAGCGCCTGCAGCACCGCCGGGTGTGCGCCGTGGGAATAATCGTTGTTGAACGCGAGCATGGCAATCCTCTCTTACCGGGTATCGGCCAGATGATTCAAACGGGGCTATTGTACGCCGTGCGGATAGGCAATGTGCGCGGCAAGGCACTCAAGCGCCAGCACCAGGGCAAAGCCGCAGCTCACGTCACTCAAAAAGTGCGCCCCGATCACGATACGGCCAAAGGCGACGAGCGCCGCGACCACAGCCGCCGTCCAAAAGACCACCCGCCGGCGCGAGGGCTTTTCCTTAAAGGCCACCGCGGGAAGTCCGGCGAGCATAAGACCGATCGCCGCATGCGCGGTGTGCCCGCTCGCGAACGACTTAAAGCCGTCCTTGATTACGCCGGCCGCAATATAACTCCACTTGTCGGGGTTGCCGATCACCCACCACGGCTGAAAATTGAGCCCCGGTGTGACCTCGATCACGCGCATGCGCGGACGCGACCACAGCGGCTTGACGATCACGTTGAGGATAATGGCCTGAGCGACCCACACGGCAAGCACCATCAACGCCCAGCGCGTAAGCTCGTCGGGCTCAGTCGCGCGCGTGAGGCGATAGACGATAAGGTTGGCGGCGATCACCAGCGCAAACGTCAGTACCAACTGAACCGCGATGAGTTTGCCGCCAACCCGCAGGGACGAAACGATCTCGTAGCCGGCCAGGCCAACGTTGACGAGAATGCCGAGCACGGCGAGCCATTTGCTCCCCCTGGAGTCGGGACGCACCGCGCGTACGAGCATAACGCCCGCGACGCTCGCCGTCAGCTCGAACGGCAGCTCGCCGGCGGCCTCGATAAAGCGACCGTACATGCTGCCGATATTGAACAGCGCGCTCGAGATCTGATAATCGAAGAAACTGCCCACGCCCAGACAAAGGCACAGGACAACCGCGATAATGGCGACATCTTTCTTATAGATGTATCCGAACATGCTTTCCTTTCGGTCGGGCGAAGGGCGGTCAACCTGCAATGTGGGTGAGACGAAGATGGCTTTGTCCCGTAAATACCCTTACAGGTTGAGCATAAGTAAGCGAAAACGTTCCATTTGTGGCAAGGTGGCCCGAAGGAGGAGGGAAGCGTACTTGCGTACGCGACCGACGAGTGAGGGTCAGATTGCCCAAATGGGGCGTTTGCAGCGTCGACCCGTTAGTCGTCGTCGCTGGCCCCCCGCTGTTGCAGCAGCATGAGTGCCGCAGCCACGGGGCCGGTGCCGTCGTTGGCGTCGAGACCGCGACCCAGGCCGCTGCCCGCACCGGCGCCTGCCTTGTAGGGTACCGACAGTTTGCGGCTCTTGGGGAAGTTCACCGCGCCATAGCGGGTCTTAAGCTCAAAGGCCACCTTCTTGGGCACGTCGACGCCCAAAAACGTGATGCGGCCGCCACTGAGCGTGACGCTCTCGAGCCCCAGGCGCTCGCCGCGAATGCGGATGCGCGCGCGATTGAACAGGTTGAGTCCCGCCAACGGCAGCTCACCATGCGCGGCCTCGGTCTCTTCCTGCACCTCGTCAATGCTCTCCAGGTCCTCAGCCGCAGCGAGCTTGCGGTACACGAGCACGCGCTGGTCCACCGCCGGCAGGTACTCCTCGGACAAGAAGTAGTCGGCCGGCAGGTTAATACCCACGCTCGCCGCCTCCACGCCGGCGTCGTCATCGCCGCGCGCCTCGGCCACGGCCTGGCCCAGCATCTGCGTAAACAGATCAAAGCCCACGCTCGACAGGTTGCCGTGCTGCTCGGCTCCCATAAGCGAACCGGCGCCACGGATCTCTAGGTCGCGCATGGCGATGCGCATGCCGCTGCCCAGGTCCTGGAACTCGGAAAGTGCGGTCAGGCGCGCCGTTGCCTCCTCGGTGAGCGGCAGCTCGCCGGGGAACATAAAGTACGCGTAGGCCTGCGTGGCAGAGCGGCCCACACGGCCCTTGAGCTGGTAGAGCTGCGCCAGGCCAAGGCGCTGCGAGTCCTCGATGATCAGCGTGTTGGCCGTTGCGTTGTCGATGCCGCTCTCCACGATGGTCGTGGCGATGAGCACATCGATCTTTTTGGTCGCGAACTCAATCATCACGTCCTCGACCTCGCGCGGGCTCATCTTGCCGTGCGCCACGCCCACGCGCGCCTCGGGCGCGGCCTCGTGCACGCGCGCCACGGCGTCGTCGATGGTCTTGACGCGGTTGGACACGTAGTACACCTGGCCGCCGCGACCCACCTCCAGGCGAATCGCCGCGCTCACCACATCGGGGTCGTACTCCCCCACGTGCACGATCACGGGACGACGCCCAGTCGGCGGCGTGGTGATCAGGCTCATGTCGCGCACGCCGCTCGTGGCCATCTGCATGGTTCGCGGAATCGGCGTTGCCGAGAGCGTGAGCACGTCGATTTGCTCGCGCAGGTTCTTGAGCTGCTCCTTGTGCTGCACGCCAAAGCGCTGCTCCTCGTCGATGATCACCATGCCCAGGTTCTTGGGGTTCACATCGGCCGAAAGCAGACGGTGCGTGCCGATGAGTACGTCGATCGTGCCCTCGGCAAACGCCTTGAGCGCGCGCTTTTGCTGCGCCGGCGTGCGGAAGCGGCTGAGCACCTCGACCTCGAGGCCAAACGGGGCAAAACGCTCAAAGAAGGTCTCGTAGTGCTGCTGGGCCAGAATGGTCGTGGGGCAGAGCACCATGACTTGGCGGCCGGAGTCCACGCACTTAAACGCCGCGCGCAGGGCAACCTCGGTCTTGCCAAAGCCCACGTCGCCGCAGAGCAGGCGGTCCATGGGCTTGGGCGCCTCCATGTCGGCCTTGATGTCGGCGATAGCCTCCAGCTGGTCGCGCGTCTCGTCGTAGGGGAAGCTCTCCTCCATCTCGATCTGCTCGGGCGTATCGGGCGGACAGGCGATACCGGTAATCGACGAGCGGCGCGTATACAGGTCGACCAGATCAAACGCCAGCTTTTTGGCGTTCTTGCGCGCCTTGTTGGTGGCACGCGTCCAGTCGGCGGTATTGAGCCTAGTCAGGCGCGGCTTGTCGCCGTCGGGGCCAACATAGCGCGTGATGCGGTCGACCTGCTCGAGCGGCACGTAGAGCTTGTCGCCGTCGGCATATTCCAGCAAAAAGTAGTCGCGTTCCTTGCCGCCCACTTCCTGGCGCGCGATCTCGCTAAAGAGCGCGATGCCGTGGGTAGCGTGCACCACATAGTCGCCCGGCTTAAACGGGAAGGTGATCTGCGTAATGTCCACCTTGCGGCGACTGCGCGCGCGGTTGGCGTCCATGCGGGCGTTGAGGTCGGCGATTGAGAACACGGCTAGGTTGGCATCGGGCACCACCACGCCCTGCGGCAAGGCAGCATCGACAAAGGTCACGCGTCCGCGCGAAATAGTGGGCACGGCGGCACCGGCGGCAGCCTGGGCGGCGCCCGCCTCGAGCGAGCGGGCGTTGAGCGCGTCGGCCTTACGCTCGCGAATGGAAGCATGGGCCTCCTGGCGTGCGGCACGGTCGGCGGAATCCGCCGCTGCCACGCGCACGCGCTCGCCGATAACACCGGCATTTTCGGGCGCCGCGGTCAGCGATTCCTCAAAGGTAATGCCCTCGTCGCCAAAGGTGAGCTCCATCGACTCGCGCGCACCGCGGTCGGGAATGGCAAACACGCAGGCATAGCGCTTGCCCACGACCTCCTGAATGCGCGTCATAAAGCGATTGTCCGAGCCCGCAATGGCCGGCTGCTCAATCTTGAGCTCGGCCGTAACCGCGCCGCCGGCGCGAATCAGGCTCACGTAGTTCAGGCGCTGCTGGGCACCAAAATCGAGCTGCTGGGCGCGTACATACAGGCCATCCAGTCGGTCAATCCCCGCCTCGCCGGCACGCGCCTCGATATCCTCGTAGGCGCGCAGACAGTCGTCGAACAGCGAGCGCGGCTCGGACAGGACCACGAGCGCCTTGCCGCTCACGTGCGCCAGCGGGCTCACGGTCTGGCCGTACATCACCGGCAAAAAGCGGTCGAGCTCGGGCGTAACAATGCGTGCGTCCACCATCTCGAGCAGCGCCGCCAGTTTGCTGTCGTCCTGGCTGGCGCGATAGAGCGCCACATGCATGTTGTGAACGGCATCGTCGGTAAGCGCCAGCTCACGGCAGGGGAAGATCTCGATACTGTCCTCGTTGCCGATGGTCTGCCCCGTTGAGCTCACCATGCGGCGGATGCGGTCAATCTCGTCGCCAAAGAACTCAATGCGCACGGGTGCCTTTTCCTGTGCAGGGAACACCTCGACGGTGTCGCCGTGAACGCGGAACAGACCGGGCGCATCAGCGGCACCGGCATTGGTGTAGCCCATGCCCACCAGGCGCTGCGGCACCTCGTCAAAAGGAATCTCCTCGCCCACCGCAAAAGTGGTGGACTCCCAGTAGTGGCTCTCGACCGGCGGCACGCAGCGCAGCAACGCGCGAGCCGAGGCAACCATGATGCAGTTGTCCCCGCGCACGATACGCCCCAGCGCCTCGCATCGCTGCGCTACCACGGCGTCGTCGGGCGCCTGCTCGCGCCACGGATAATCCTTGCGCTCGGGAAAGCGGCACACGTGCGCCAGACCCACATAGGCGGCAAGGCTGCGCGCGGCGCGATCAGCCGCATCCTCGCCGCTCACAATGTAGACCGTCGGGCGCGGACGGCGCGCGAACTGGGCGGCCGCCATAAGCGTGCGGCCCGACTGCGACACGGCCAGCGTCACATCCTCGCCGGTATCGAGTCCCGCCTCGACGGTCTGCAAGGCCTCGGCAGTGTAGAGCTGCGCGGCTATACGGTGAATGAGCATGCTGTTCCTCCGGCATTGCAACGCCAAAAGCCCGCCGGGGCAAGCTCGGCGGGTCGTACGTCAAATACATTGTCTGTCATGGTAGCGCATGGAGAGGACTCCGGCTCAAGGGCAAACCCAGCCCCGCAAAAAACGCCAGACGAAGATGCGTTCCGCCCTACCCCGCTACGCGCACGCTGGGGCACAAATCTGCCAGCGGACACTCGTCACACTTGGGTTTGCGGGCGTCGCAGATCTCACGACCGAAGGTGATCCACTGATGGTTGACCGACTCCCAATACTCGTGCGGCAGCAGGCGCAGCAGGTCCTGCTCGGTCTTGAGCGGCTCCTTGGCATGCGTCTTGGGACTCAGCATCAGGCGGTGCGCAATGCGGTTGACGTGCGTATCGACCGCGATGCCCTCGACAATGCCAAACCCCACGTTGAGCACGATGTTCGCCGTTTTGCGCCCCACGCCCGGCAGCTTCACGAGCTCCTTCATGTCGGCCGGCACCTCGCCGCCATAGTCGGCGACGATCATCTGTGCGGCCTCGACGGCATGCTTGGCTTTGCTCTTGTAGAAGCCGAGTGACTTGATGGTGTCTGCCACGTCAGCCACGCTCGCCCCGGCCATGGCCTCGGGCGTGGGCCACTGGGCAAACAGCTTTGGCGTCACCTTGTTGACCTGCGCGTCGGTCGTTTGCGCCGAGAGCAGCACCGCGATCAGCAGGCGGAAGGGATTCTCGTGGTCCAAAAAGCACTCGACCGGGCCATAGCGACGGTTGAGGCGCTCACACACCTCAACGGCGCGCTCGCGTTTGGCGGCATTGGTCTCGCGTGGCATAACGACTCCTCGGCTCAACGGCACAATAAACTTATGGGCACAATTGTCCCACGTCCGAGACGCTTACGCCTCCAAGAATGCGCCGGTCTGACGGCTCCACAGGCTCGCGTACCACCCGCCTCGACGAGCTGCGCATGCGTGCCGTCTTCGACAATCTCGCCGTCCGCCAGCACCACGATGCGGTCGAGCGCCGCCACGGTGGACAGGCGATGTGCCACCACAATGGAGGTACGTCCACGCATCAGGTTCTCGAGTGCCTCCTGCACCAGCGCCTCGGACTCACTGTCGAGGGCAGACGTCGCCTCGTCGAGCACCAGAATCGGCGCGTCGGTCAGGATAGCGCGGGCGATGGCCACGCGCTGGCGTTGGCCGCCCGAAAGCTTAACGCCGCGCTCGCCCACCATGGTGTCAAAGCCACGGGGTAGGCGGTCGATAAACTCAGTCGCGTTGGCCAGGCGCGCAGCCTCGCGGATCTGCTCGTCGGTGGCGTCGGGGCGGCCGTAGGCGATATTCTCGCGAATGGAGCGATGGAACAGCAGCGCCTCCTGCGGCACGTAGGCAACCCGGCGGCGCAGGCTCTGCTGCGTGCAGCGCGAGACATCCTGGCCGTCCACGAGCACGCGGCCGCCCTGCACGTCGTCCAGGCGCAGCAACAGCTTGGTGAGTGTCGTCTTGCCCGAGCCCGATTTGCCCACCAGGCCCACGCGCTGGCCCGCCGCCACATGGAGCGTCAGGTCGTTGAACACGCTCTCGCCCGCCGCGGCGTCACGGTATGCAAAGCTCAAGTGCTCAAAATCAATCGCGCCCTCGCGCACCTTGAGCTCGGGGGCATTCGCGTCGTCTGCCACCAGACGCGGCTCGTCCAGCACGCGCGTCATCTCGGCCGCATCGCCCAGCGCGCGGTTGATGCGCTGCAT
>URTD01000091.1 GCA_900550735.1 uncultured Collinsella sp. | reverse complement strand
ACGGCGGCTTTTCTTGTTGGTGGCTATCTGCGCAGTGGTGCCAATAGTATTTTGCGGAAGATCTACCTCTCGCTTGGCTTGGAAGTAGGGTGGCCGGGCTGGTCGTCGTAGGCGTATTTGCTGTACACGTTGACCTCCCACTGCTTTTTTTCGACCTTTGCTACAGAATCTAGGATGAAGCCGGTCGCAAGGCTCAGGCCGCACAGGAACATAAACGAGGCGGCGAGCATAGCGGTGGGGAAGCGCGGGACGAGGCCGGTCTGGAAATATTCGACAACGATGGGCATGCCCAGGGCGAGGCCGAATACCGCGAACAGAAGCGCTACGAGGCTGAAGAACTTCAGCGGGCGGTAGTCCTTGAACAGCGTGCCGATCATCGCAACGACTTTAATGCCGTCGCTCACTGTGTTGAGTTTGGACTCGGAACCCTCGGGACGGTCGCGGTACTCGATGGGCACATCTTTGATGCGCCAGCGGTGGTCGACGGCGTGGATCGAGAGCTCGGTTTCGATCTGAAAGCCCTCGGAAAGCACTGGGAAGGTTTTAACGAACGGGCGGCTCATGGCGCGGTAGCCGGTCATGACGTCATCGAAGCTGTAGCCATAGATCCACTTGATCATGGCGCGGACCAGATTGTTGCCAAAGCCGTGGAAGGCGCGCTTGTTTTCCTCGGCGTAGGTGCCGTTTGAAAGGCGATCGCCTACGGTCATGTCGGCCGTACCGTTAAGGATGGGCTCGCAGAGGGCCTTGGCCGCCTCGGCGGGGTAGGTGTCGTCGCCGTCGACCATCAGGTAGCAATCGGCGTCGATGTCGCGAAACATCTGGCGGCATACGTTGCCCTTTCCCTGACGGGGCTCAAAGCGGACCGTGGCGCCGTGCTCGGTGGCGATGCGTGAGGTATCGTCCGACGAGTTGTTGTCATAGACATAGACCGTCGCTTGCGGAAGCTCGCGGTGAAAGTCGTCGATGACTTTGCCGATCGTGGGCGCTTCGTTGTAGCAGGGGATGATGACGGCGATGGATTCAGAATTCACTCAATGCTCCTTATACGTTCAATCCTTGAAAGTATAGCCGTTTGGGCTTGGTATCCTAAGATGTGGGTTAGTTCTCCAGTTTTGTTGCGCGAATCGTTTGCATGGCCGTCGGGTCTATACTGTTCGTTTGTCAACGATTACGAGTAAAGGAGTTGCATCCGTGTCGGATCAGACAAAGCAACAAGAAACTCGCAGTCTGCCTGCGACGTTTGCTAAGAACGAATTTGAGAAGGACGCGTTTATCCTTCGTCAGCTGGTTACCAAGGATTTTAAGATCAAGTATCGCCGTAGCGTTCTGGGCGTCGCATGGTCGGTGCTCAACCCGCTGCTGATGATGATCGTCATGGCCATCGTGTTCTCGACGATTTTTGGCCAGGGCCGCAATGGCTCAATGACGCCCGAGATGTACCCGCTGTACTTGATCGTGGGTAACATTACCTTTGCCGTCATGTCCGAGTCTACGAACCAGGCCCTGACGTCGATCGTGGGCGCTGCCCCTCTGCTCAAGAAGGTTAAGGTGCACCGCTGGGTCTTCCCGGTGCAGAAGGTGCTCTTCTCGCTGGTCAACTTTGCCTTCTCGCTGGTCGCCGTCGCCATCGTCATGCTGTGGTTCCGCGTTATGCCTTCTTGGCACCTGATTCTGTTGCCGGTTTGCCTGCTGCTGCTTATGTGCTTCTGCATGGGCCTGGGCATGATGCTCTCTGCCCTTACGGTCTTCTTCCGCGACGTTATGCATCTGTGGAGCGTCGTCATTACGGCGTGGACTTACATTACGCCCATCTTCTGGACGACTGACTATATTGCGCAAATGCCGCATCTCGTGCGTATCTTGATGTATGCGAACCCCATGTTCAACTACCTGCAGTTTATGCGCGATATCTTCCTGTTCCAGACTACGCCCTCGCTTATGACGTTTGGTATGTGCGTTGCCTGGGCGGTTCTTGCGCTTATTATTGGCTATACCGTGTTCCATAAGTCCGAGCGCAAGTTCATCCTCTACATCTAAGGAGTGCTGTGATGACTGAATCTGTTGTTGATTACAGCGAGCAGCCTCTGGCTGTCGAGGTCGACGACGTCACCATGATCTTTAACATGGCGTCCGAGTCGCTGACCAACCTCAAGGAGTACTTCATTAAGCTTGCCAAGCATGAGTTGTTCTTTGAGGAGTTTAGGGCGCTTAAGCATATCTCGTTTGATATTCATCGTGGCGAGGTCGTGGGTCTGGTCGGCACCAATGGCTCCGGCAAGTCTACGATGCTCAAGATTATCGCTGGCGTGCTTGAGCCAAGCGAGGGCAGCGTTAAGGTGCACGGTAACATCGCGCCGCTGATTGAGCTTGGTGCTGGTTTTGACCCCGAGCTGACCGCCCGCGAGAACATCTATCTGAACGGCGCCCTGCTCGGCTATACCAAGGAGTTCATCGATGCCAACTTTGACGGCATTATCGAATTCGCTGAGCTGCAGAACTTTGTCGATATGCCGCTTAAGAACTTCTCCTCGGGCATGGTGGCGCGTATCGCCTTTGCAATCGCGACGATTACCGAGCCCGATATTCTGATCGTTGACGAGACGTTGTCCGTCGGTGATGTGTTCTTCCAGCAGAAGTGCGAGGACCGTATCCAGCACTTTATCCAGAGCGGCGACGTGACGGTTCTGTTCGTTTCGCACTCTATGGAGCAGGTTGAGCGCATCTGCCAGCGTGCCGTTTGGATTGAGAAGGGTGACCTTCGCATGGACGGCCCGGTTGATGAGGTCTGCAAGGCGTATCGCGAGCAGTTCAACTAGGTTATAATTACTTGCGCCTGACAGGCTTGCGCTTGCTTGGGCGTGCGGCTATTTGCTCCATTAGCTCAGTTGGATAGAGCAGGGGACTTCTAATCCCAAGGTCGACGGTTCGAATCCGCCATGGAGCACCATCGTTTATTAAGCCCAGACCGCTTGGTGGTCTGGGCTTTTTTCATCTTGTGTGCTGCTGGAGCCGAGCGCGAGCAAGCCGCTGCTGTTTGTTGGGGTTGGCATTTTACTTTTCGAGATACTCCCTCAGCAGCTCCAGCGCGTGGGCGTAGCCCTGTAGGCCCTCGCCGGTGATGGTGGCGAAGCAGGCTAGGCGTGCATAGCTCACCTGGCGGAAGTCCTCGCGGGTCTCGACGGCGCTGATGTGGACCTCGACGGCAGGGATGGCGACGGCTTTGAGCGCGTCCAGGATGGCCACGCTCGTATGCGTGTAGGCGGCCGGGTTGATGACGATGCCGTCGACCTTGCCGTAGGCCTCCTGGATCTTGTCGACGATGCTGCCCTCGTGGTTAGACTGGAAGACCTCGACCTCGTCGAAGCCCTGTGCGGCGCCTGCCTCCTGGCAGATCTGCACTAAGCGGTCGTAGTTGTCGCTGCCATAGATGCCCGGCTCGCGAATGCCGAGCATGTTTAGATTGGGGCCGTTGATGACGAGTGCTTTCATGGTTGCTTCCTTTGCGGTTGAAAAACCACCACAAAGGTGCCTGTCCCCTTTGTGGTGGTTTTGGTTAGAGAGCGGGTGGGAGGGTGTCGAGGAGGGCATGGGCGGTGTTGGCGGCGCAGTCGCGTGAGTCGATGATGTAGTCGGCCCAGGCGCGGTAGCGCGGCATACGCTGCTCGGCCAGCTTGTCGATGCCGTCGCGCGCGGTGATGGGGCGGCCCTTGTGGGCGAGCTCGTCGAGCTTGCGGTTGAGCATCACGATCTGGCTGTTTTGGTGCAGCAGAGGGTAGTTCTCGTCGCGCGTAACCACGCCGCCGCCGGTGGAGAGCACCAAGCCGCTGCGCTTGGAGATGTCGGCCAGCGCTGCCGTCTCCTGCTCGCGGAAGGCCGCCTCGCCGCACTTGACGATAAAGTCGGCGCAGGGCATGTCCAGGCGCTTCTCGAGGGCGCGATCGAGGTCGATGTGCTCGCGGCCCGTGAGCTGAGCGATCTGCTCGCCCACGCGGGTCTTGCCCGAGCCCGGCATGCCGATCAGGGCGATGTTCTGCTCATGGCGCGACAGGCGCTCCGTTACGTCCAGGATGCGCTCGCGCGGGGTGGTTTGGCCGGTATAGCGCTCGACGGCCTGCGCCGCTTGGGCCACGAGCATCAGCAGGCCGCCGATGCAGGGGATACCGCGGCGCTCGGCCTCGAGCATCAGGCCCGTGCGGGCGGGGTTGTAGACAATGTCGATAACGCCTTCGAGCGCATCGAGCCCTTCGAGCGTGCAAGGCGCGTCGGGGCAGTGGGGGAACATGCCGGCGGGCGTGCAGTTGACGAGCAACGTTGCATCGGACTGCTGGGAGATGTTGTCGTAATTGACCTCGCTCGTGCGGCCGACGGGCACGACGATGGCGCCCAGGTCTCCCAGCACCATACTTGCCGTGGTGCCGGCGCCACCAGTGGCTCCGAGCACGAGAGCCTTCTTGCCGGTAACCTCAACGCCCAGCTCTTCGACCAGGCACTGGAAACCGAAGTAGTCAGTATTATCGCCGTGCAGGCGGCCGTCGGGCAGGCGCGTGATGGTGTTGACGTTGCCCATGCGCTCGGCGAGCGGGCTCAGCTCGTCCAGGTATTCCATGACGGCGCGCTTGTAGGGGATGGTCACGTTGGTGCCCTCCCATTCGTCGCCCGTCATAAAAGCCTCAAGATCCTCGGGCTCGCGCTCAAAACGCACGTACTCAAGCCCCGCCAGCTCCTTGTAGATGGTCGGGGTGTAGCTGTGGCCCAGCACGCGGCCCAGCACGCCGTAGGGGCGGGTTGCGGCGGTATCGGTCATCTAGAGCACCTCCGTGTAGCTGCCAAAGTAGGTGAAGCTCTCGCATACGTCGTCGATCGAATCGAGCAGGTCGTCGAGGGCCTTGCTGCCAAAGGGACAGTCCAGGTCAAAGTAGAACATAAACTCAAAGTCGCGACCGGGGATGGGGCGGCTCTCGAGCTTGATGAGGTTGATGTTGAGTGCGTAGAAGCGCTCGAGCACGCGATAGAGGGCGCCCGGCTCGTTGGCCGTGGTGATCATGAGCGAGGTACGGTTGGCACCGGGATAGACGCGTGGCTCGCGGCTGATGACGACAAAGCGCGTGTAGTTGTTGTCCGAGTCCTGGATGTTGGACTCCAGCACCTCCAGGCCATAGAGTGCCGCGCAGCTGCGCGATGCGATGGCGGCAACATCGGTGCGGTCGGAATTGGCGACCATCTCGGCCGACATGGCGGTGTTGGGGTACTTGGTGGCGTGCAGGTCGTGGGACTCGATAAAGCCCGCACACTGGGCAATGGCTTGGCCGTGGCTGTAAACCTCGCGCACGTCGGCGAGCTTGGTGCCGGGCTTGACGAGCATGTTGTGGTCGATCTTGAGGCGAAGCGAGCGCACGATGTGGAAGTCGAACTGGGCGAGCAGGTCGTAGACGGCGTTGACCGAGCCGGCGGTGGAGTTCTCGATGGGCAGCACGCCAAACTCGCAGAAGCCGTCGCGCACAGCGCGCATAACGCCTTCGAAGGTCTCGAAAAACGCGATGTCGGGCACGTCGAAGAGTTTGCACGCGGCGATCTGGCTATAGGCACCTTCCACGCCCTGGCAGGCAACTGTGGCCGTTTGAGGGAAGGGCGTGTCGAAGGCTACGGCCGTGGCGTGGGCCTTTTGCGAGACGGTGATGCCCTTGAGCTCGTTGATGTAGCGCTGCTGCTCGGCCTTGCTCATGCTCATGAGGAGACGAAACAGAGCGATGGTCTGTGCCTCGTAGCGCTCGGGCACGCGGCTGGCGAGGTTGTTGAGCTTGGAGCGCTCGCGCGCGGGGTCAAAGACGGCCTTGCCCATCTCGGTTTTTGACTTGGCGACCTCGGTGGCAATGTCCATGCGCTCGATAAAGCTGTTGAGGAGCGTGGTGTCGATGCCATCGATGGCTTTGCGAATATCGGCAAGGTCCATAGGGACCCCTTTCGTGAATGGTTGCCTGGGGTAGTTAATTTGGGACGGGGCTTTTTTAGCTACCCTTTGACTGTCGACGAATCGATGGGTGCCAGGGCAAATATCAACTGGCATATGGGGGTAGCTAAAATAGCCCCGTCCCAAATTAACTACCCTTGGGGTGGGTGGACTAAAGCTGTCCGGCGTCTTCTAGGAGGGCGTCCCAGATGGCGAGGGCGGCGGCTGCTTCGGCTACGGGGACGGCTCGGGGGACGATGCAAGGATCGTGACGGCCGTGGACCGAGAGCTTGGCATTTTCCATGGCGTCCATGTCCACCGTCTGCTGTTCGCGGCCAATGGAGGGCGTCGGCTTTACGGCCATGCGCCACATGACGGGCGCGCCGGTGGAGATGCCGCCCAGAATGCCGCCGGCGTTGTTGGACTCGACCTCGATCTTGCCGGTCTCGGCGTCGATGCGATACGGATCGTTGTTCTCGCTGCCGCGCATGGCGGCCACGGCAAAGCCCATGCCAAACTCCACGCCCTTTACGGCGGGAATGCCAAACGCGATTTGCGCGATGCGGTTCTCGATGCCGTCGAACATGGGGTCGCCGATGCCCGCGGGCAGGCCGTAGATGCCGCACTCCACGATGCCGCCGATGCTGTCAAGCTCGTCGCGCGCGGCTAGGATTTCCTCGCGCATGCGGCCGGCTGCGGCGGCATCAATGCACGGCAGGTCGTTCGTAAGAATCGCCTTGCGGTCGGCCTCGCGATAGACCATGTCGTCCATGGGCAGGTCGGAGATGCCGCCGATCTGCGCGACGTGCGCCATGACCTTGATACCGCGGGCCTCGAGTGCCTGCAGGGCGATGCCGCCGGCGATGCATAAGGAAGCCGTTAGGCGGCCAGAGAAATGCCCGCCGCCGGCGACATCGTGCATGTTGTGGTACTTCACACGCGCCGGGTAATCGGCATGTCCGGGGCGGGGCTTGCGGCGCAGCTCGGAGTAATCCTTGGAGCGCGTGTTGGTGTTCTCGATAATCGCGGCGATGGGCGCGCCGGTGGTATGTCCATCGACAACACCGGCGATGATGTGGGCGGCGTCGGCCTCGCGGCGTTTGGTCGCGGTCTCGTCGCGACCGGGGGCGCGACGGTCGAGGAAGGCCTGCAGTTGCTCCTGGTCCACGGCGATGCCCGCCGGGATGCCATCGACGGACTGAAAAAGGCTCAAAAAGAGGGAATGCCCGAAGAT
>URTD01000090.1 GCA_900550735.1 uncultured Collinsella sp. | reverse complement strand
CCCGCGCCATCGAGCTTTCGCGCGCCACGATCCGCAACATCAAGCAGGACCTGTTCTGGGCGCTGTTCTACAACGGCATCGGCATTCCGCTGGCGGCGGGCGTGTTCTTCCCGCTCACCGGATGGCAGCTTTCGCCGATGTTTGGCTCCGCGGCCATGAGCCTGTCGAGCGTATGTGTCGTAAGCAACGCTCTGCGCCTAAAATCCTTTAAGCCCAAAGTGACAAAATAGGATCACCATTAAGTCCATTTAGAACGGGTTTTCCAGGTGCCCGAGATTGACCTGAAAGAGGAGCGACGCGTACTTTGGTACGCGAGCGACGGCTTGAAGGTCAAGGTCGGGCGCCCGGGAAAGCCGACACAACAGAGAGGAATACCCATGCGTTTCACAATTAAGACTTCCGGCCTTATGTGCGGCCACTGCGATGCCACCGTCGAGACGGCGTTGCTCAACGTGGCCGGCGTGACCGACGCCGACGCCGATCACGAGACCCAGACCGTCCAGGTGGAGTGCGCCGACACCGTGACCGCCGAGCAGCTCGCCGCCGCCGTCGAGGGCGCCGGCGAGAAGTTCCACGCCCTGTCCGTAACCGCCGCGTAACGACTCACGCGCACCCCGACCAGAAACGAGGACCCGCCATGATGGCAGACCACAAATCGGTGACCCGCATGCTCAAGACGGCACGCGGTCAGATCGACGGCATCTTGCGGATGGTCGAGGAGGACCGCTATTGCGTCGATATTTCCACGCAGCTCATGGCCACACAGGCACTCCTCGCGCGCATTAACGCCGACGTGCTTAAGGCGCATATCGAGGGCTGTGTGACTTCGGCGATCGAATCGGGCGACGAAGACCTCAAGGCCGCCAAGCTCGCCGAGATCGAACGCGTCGTCGACAAGCTCTCCAAGTAATTGGGGCATCGGGGACAGGTACGTTTGCACCACATTGGCGCAGATTGACCTGTCCCCCTTGCTCTAAATCGGGTATAAAGGCGTGCAGCATATCGAACGAAAGGCAATTTGCATGAATGACTTTATGAAAGGCCGCAATGGCGCCGACGAACTCACCATCGTGATGGGTTTTGCCGGCATCGTCATCGCGATGATCGGATCGATAGCCCGCATCCAGTGGCTCAGCTGGATCGCCATCGCCGTTATCGTGATTGGCGTGCTGCGCGGCCTGTCCAAAAATATCGATGCACGTCGCAAGGAGAACGAGGCCTTTGTCGCCACGACCGCCAATGTTCCCGGCTTGGGCAAGTTCGTCGCCAGCTTGGGCGGCGGCGCTGCAGCGGCCAGCACCTCACGCGCGGCCGGCACCAGCAAGGAAGACTTTGAGCGCGCCAAGCGCACGGCCAAGAAGATGTGGAAGGGTCGCAAGACCACGGCATACCTCAAGTGCCCCAACTGCGGTCAGATGCTCTCCGTCCCCAAGGGCAAGGGCAAGATCCGCGTCACCTGCCCCAAGTGCCACGCCAAGATGGAGACGCGCTCCTAGCCGCTACACCATAGGACAAAATAAAAGCCGAGGCCTCGCGCTGAGACCTCGGCTTTTTTGATTATGACAAAGGGACCGTCCCTTTGTCACACCTATGCTACGCCATCGCGGGCAAGCTCCTCGGCCAACGCCTCGGCAGGCATGGCCATAATCGCGTCGAGCTCGGCGTCCACCTCGGGAATACGCTTCACCTTGAGCTTGCGCACCAGATCACCGCGACACATCACGTGCGTCGGCTCACGCAGTGCGCACAGGTCATCGAGCGGGTTCTTGCGCGTCACCAGGATATCGGCGGCCTTGCCGCACTCGATCGTGCCAGTATCGCCGCCCAGCCCCAGCAGCTCGGCATTAACCTGCGTGGCTGTATGCAGTGCGAAGGCGTTGCTCACGCCGACATACTTGGCAAAATAGGCGACCTCGCGCCACATGTCATACTGCGTCACGAACGGGCAGCTTGAGTCCGTGCCAAGGCCCACCTTAACGCCAGCTTCCAGTGCGGCACGGGCGCTCTCGATGATGCCCGAGCACACGATGTCGCCGTTCTTCTTTTGCGTATCGGTAGAATGGGTCTTTTCCGGGTCGAGCAATACAAACGGCAGCGCCGGGCTGATAGTGCAGGTCACACTCGGAGCACGCCCCTCGAGCTGCGTGCCCGCGGCGCCACGGTACAGCTCCAAGATTTCGGGTGTCAACGGAGCGCCGTGCTCAATCGTGTCAACGCCGGCCTCAAGCGCGGCCTTCACGCCCTCGGTACTCTCGACATGGGCCATAACCGGAAGGCCCATATCGTGCGCCGCCTTGCATGCCGCCGCGGCAACCTCCACTGGCATACGCAGCACGCCCGGCTCGCCCACCTCGGTCGCATCGAACACGCCGCCCGTCACGAACAGCTTAATGACGTCGGCACCACGCGCATACAGGTCGCGCACCTGTTCGGCTGCCTCGGCGGGACTGTTGGCCACCTGGGCGAACAGGCCCGCACCATGGCCGCCCGGCACCGTGATGCCCGTTCCCGGCGCCACCAGGCGAGGACCCTGATACTTGCCGGCATCGATAGCATCGCGCACGGCCAGATCGGCAAACAGCGGGTCGCCCGCGCCGCGCACCGTGGTCACGCCGCTTGCCAGTTGTTGTTGGGCGCTGCCCTTGAGAATATGGCGCACGATGGCGCGCCCCACGGGATTATCGAGATTCTTCATCAGCGCGCCCGCATCGCCCGCCGAAACCGGCTTGCCCGAACCGCACAGATGCACATGCATATTGATGAGGCCTGGCATGAGATACGCACCTGCCAGTTCGATGACCTCGGCACCCGCAGGCGCCTGCGCCACAGCACTCGGCCCCATCCACGTGATGACGCCGCGCTCAACAGTCACAGCCATATCGGGTTGCGGCTCCATATGCTCCGAACCATCCAGAATGGTCGCATTGATAAACAGCGTAGAACGATCAGCAGACGCCATATCGAGCTCCTCCCTCACGATTAACATGAACATTTGTCCATTATCACCTAATGCAGCGATCTAAAGTCGAACATATCGGTTAACGGAAGGACGAGGGGATGTGGGGGACGGAATACGTTGCAGCCCCACCCCAGCAACATCAGGGGAATGTCTCGATCTGTAACAGTTACGGGCCCAAACAGCCGCCAAACGTTACAGATTGAGACAAAGTCAGGGCAGCAGGGCGACACCAGCCACATCCCCTACTCCCACTCCTGCTCGTAGATGTTGAGCGACTTTACGTAGCGCCCCTGGGCGCCCATGATGTCGCGGACCAGACGCAAGAAGAAGCTGATGCACGAGGTGTCAAAGCCGTCCTGCAGGTCCTCCGGATGCACCGCGCCCGGCCCGTCGACCGCCGTGTCACTCAGGCGCGCGATGTCATACAGGTAGAGCTGCCCCGCCGTCAGCCAGACATCGTCGACGCACGCGAGCCGCACCGCGATCGCGCCGTCGCTCCAATGCTCCTTTTGCACGATATGCGGGTCGTAGACATCAAAGCGAAGGTCGGTGCGCGTATCCTTCAGCACAACCATGCCGTTCGCAGGATCCTTGTCCAAAATGCCAAAGCGCGAGAAATACTGCGTGTCGCGCACCTGCTCGAGCCGCTTGAGCGAGGCAGGCGAAAGCGATGCCGGCGGCTCGTCAACATACAGCTCGAGCAGCGTCTTGCCATGGCGATAGGGGCGCTCGAAGAGCAGCCAATCGGTAAATGCCATGTTGTAGGCCATGATTTCGTTTTGCGAAGGCTCGGTGCAATAGCTGAGCCACGGGTCGACAATGATCTCGAACTGTTCGCGCGCCGGCTCCAAAAACTGGAACTTCCGCAGCATCCAAAAATGGGCCATGTCGGCAATATCGTTGCCGACGGCTCCGGCTAGCTGCGCTCGGTCTAAAGCGTGGTCAGTCATGGCATCCTCCTCAAACCGATGGACCTCAATTTGAGCTTACGAGGAGGGTGGGCAGCCACGACCAGCGCGGGCAAAATAGGCCTCCGGCCGCAAACCAGATGCTGACCAAACACTTGACGGGATGCTTGACCGAAAATGCGCACCGCAACAAAACCGCAGGTAAACATAGACGGCCAACCCGCCCTTTTGAGCCAAGCGCCCCCGGCCACCACAGAAACAGCAGAGCACCGCAACTCAAGAAGACGCCGAATGGACACTCGCGCGTCGACAAACGGACAAATCGGTCGCAAACCCGCAAGGAGTGTCCCCGGGTGCCGGCCCAAAAGGAACGTCCCCAACTGCCGGCACTTTAAAATGACCAGTCATTGGGGACGTTCTTAAATGACTACTTTACAGCTCCAGCGCCTCGGCGACTTCGGCTGCGCAGGCCAGGGCGTCGGCCATAGCGTTCACCACGAGCGAGCTGCCGTTACGAGCGTCACCGGCAACATACACCGGCGCGGCATCCGCGGCGACGCCGTCGACACGCGCCGCAAGATGCGAGCCCTCGGCGGCCATCACAGGCAGCGGACGACCAGCAGTGGCAACGGGCACGCCAACGGCGTCGAACACACCGTGCTCTGGGCCCGTAAAGCCGCAGGCGATGAGCACCAGCTGCGCCGGTACCTCGTGCTCGGAGCCCGCGATGCGCTCGGGCTTTCCCGCCGACCAGTCCAAATCGACCACGCGCAGACCCGCAGCCGCACCCTTCTTGTCCAGCAGCACCTCGAGCGTATCCACGCCCCAGGCACGCATCTCGCCGCCCATCGCAGCAATAGCCTCCTGCTGGCCGTAGTCGGTCTTCTTAATGTTGGGCCACTGCGGCCAGGGGTTGCTCGCCGCGCGCTTATCGGGCGCAGCCGGCAAGAACTCAAACTGGCGCACGCTGCGCGCCCCTTGGCGCACCGCGGTACCCACGCAGTCGTTGCCGGTATCGCCACCGCCAATGACCACAACGTCCAGGCCGCGCGCGTTCACCGCGGGCTCGCCGCCATCGAGCACCGAGACGGTCGAAGCCGTCAGGTAGTCCACGGCATACACTACGCCCGGGGCATCAATGTTCGCAGCCGAAAGCCCACGCGGAGCACGGGCGCCGGCAGCCACCACAACGGCATCGAAGTCGTCGAGCTTGGCAGCCACCGCAGGATCATTCACGTCAGCACCCAGCTCAAACACAATGCCCAGCTCGCGCATGAGCGCCACGCGGCGCTCGACCACGGACTTCTCGAGCTTCATGTTGGGAATGCCGTACATGAGCAGGCCGCCCGGACGGTCGTCGCGCTCAAACACCGTCACGCGGGCCCCACGACGCGCAAGCTCCCATGCTGCCACCAGACCAGCGGGACCGGAGCCCACCACGGCAACCGTGGGTGCACCCTCCCCTGCCGGCTCAAAGCGGTGCGGACCGCCGTTGGCCCACTCATGGTCGCTAATCGCGCGCTCGTTGTCATGGATCGTCGTGGGCTGGCCGTCGACCGAGCCCAGGTTGCACGCGGCCTCGCACAGCGCCGGGCACACGCGGCTCGTGAACTCGGGCATGGGCGAGGTGAGTGACAGACGCTCGGCAGCCTCGTTCCAGCGGCCGCGATACACTAGCTCGTTCCACTCGGGAATCAGATTGTGCAGTGGGCAGCCACTCGGACGCGCCTTGCCAAAGCTCGCGCCCATCTGACAAAACGCCACACCGCACATCATGCAGCGGCTCGCCTGGGCACGGCGCGCATCGTCGTCGAGCTCCACGTACAGCAGATCGAAATCGCGGCTGCGCTCCTCCACGGGGCGCAGCTCGTGGGTCACGCGATCGATATCAAGAAAAGCACCGGGCTTACCCATGGCACTTACGCCTCCTTCTTGGTCGAAGCAACAGAGCTGGCGGCGGCGGGCACAGCGCCAGCGACACCACCCGCCACATCAAAGCGAGCGACATCGGCGGCGTCGGCGCGACCGGTCACAATGTCAAACGCCAGCTCCTCGGCCTGCTCATGCGTCTTGCCGACGGCCTCGGCGGCGGCGACAATCGCCAGCACGCGCTCGTACTCGGTCGGAATGACCTTCACAAAGTGCTTGCTCATCGTCTCAAAGCTGTAGAGCAACTTAATGCCGCGCGGGCTCTGCGTCGCGTCCACGTGCTCCTGGATGAGCGCACGAATCTGCGCAAGCTCACCGGCCGTCGGGGCTTTAAGCTCAACGCTCTCGTGGTTCACACGGGCATCGAGCGTGCCGTACTGATCGAAGACATAAGCCACGCCGCCTGTCATGCCGGCGGCGAAGTTCTGCCCGACCTCGCCCAGGATGAGCGCCAGACCACCCGTCATGTACTCGCAGCCATGGTTGCCGCAGCCCTCGACCACCACCGTGGCACCGGAGTTGCGTACGCCAAAGCGCTGGCCTGCCAGGCCGTTAATGAAGCCACGGCCGCTCGTGGCGCCAAAGAACGCAACGTTGCCCACGATGATGTTCTCGTCGAACTTGTAGGTCGCATGCGGGTTGGGGCGCACCGACACCTCGCCGCCCGAAAGGCCCTTGCCAAAGTAGTCGTTGGCGTCGCCGCACACGTTGAGCGTAATGCCGCGCGGCAGGAAGGCGCCAAAGCTTTGACCGGCCGAACCATCGCAATCGATGGTGATGGAGCCAGCGGGCAGGCCCTCGGGATGTGCCTTGGTCACCGCGTTGCCCAGGATGGTGCCCACGCAGCGGTTGACGTTGGCGATGTCGGCGCGGAAGCGAATCGGGCGCAGGTGCGCACGGGCATCGGCCGTATAGGGCACAAACAACGTGGAGTCGAGCGTCTTGTCGAGCTCGCTGTCCGCGGCCATCTGGGGCAGGAAGTGACGGCCGTCGGCACCCGGGATGTGGGCACCGAACTCGCAGGCCGCGCTCGCCAGCACGGGCGACAGATCGAGCAGGTTGGCCTTGCGGTTGCCCGGGACCTCGATCTGGCGCAAGCACTCGGGATGGCCGACCATCTCGTCGACGGTGCGGAAGCCCAGGCTCGCCATGATCTCGCGCAGCTGCTCGGCCACAAAGAGCATAAAGTGCTCAACGTGCTCGGGCTTACCGCGGAAGCCGTGACGCAGGCGGCAGTTTTGCGTCGCGATGCCGGCCGGGCAGGTGTCCTGCTGGCAGTCGCGCTGCATGAGGCAGCCCATGGAGATGAGCGGCATGGTCGCAAAGCCAAACTCCTCGGCACCCAGCAGGCAGGCGACGGCAACATCGGTGCCGTCCATGAGCTTGCCGTCGGCCTCGAGCACCACGCGTGAGCGCAGGCCGTTTTGCAGCAGCGTCTG
>URTD01000089.1 GCA_900550735.1 uncultured Collinsella sp. | reverse complement strand
CGACCCGTTCGTGGAATACACGCCGGCCAAGGGCGATGAGCCCGAGGTGCCCGGCGGCATCGGCGAAGAGGACTTCCTGACCATCGTGCTGCCGTATGTCAAGACCGCACGCGAGGGCGTCCAGCGCCTCGGCGCGCTGCTTGAGGAATTCGGCACCTACGAGATGAATGGCGTCGCCTTCTCCGACTCCAACGAAATCTGGTGGCTGGAAACTGTGGGCGGCCATCACTGGATTGCCAAGCGCGTGCCGGACGAGGCCTACGTGACCATGCCGAACCAGCTCGGTATCGACGAATTCGACCTTGAGGACGCCCTGGGTGACCAGGAAGCACACATGTGTTCCGAAGACCTTGCCGAATTCATCGAAACCAACCATTTGGACCTCGCGGTGGAGAACACTACCCCGTTCAACCCGCGCGATGCCTTCGGCTCCCACTCCGACTCCGACCACGTGTACAACACCCCGCGCGCCTGGTACATGCAGCGCTTCCTCAACCCGTACGACGAGGTGTGGGACGGCCCGGACGCCGACCACAAGCCCACCTCCGACGACATCCCGTGGGCCCGTCAGCCCGAGCGCAAGGTGACCATCGAGGACATTAAGTACGTACTCTCGAGCCACTACCAGGGCACGGAGTACGACTGCTACGGCAGCAAGGGCACGCCCGCCACGCGCGGCGCCTATCGCCCCATCGGCATCAACCGCAACAGCCAGCTCGCCGTGTTGCAGCTGCGTCCCTATGCGCAGCCGGCCTATCGCGCCGTGCAGTGGATGGCCTTTGGCTCCAACTCGTTTAACGCGCTGGTTCCGCTGTACGCCAACGTCGAGACCATGCCCGAGTACTATGCCGACACGCAGGCTCGCGTGACGTCCGAAAACTTCTACTGGGCCAACCGCCTGATCGGCGCCCTGGCCGACGTCCGCTTCCATGAGTGCGGCCGCGCTGTGGAGGACTATCAGGAGAAGGTCGGTGGCATGGGCCACAAGCAGATCCATGACGTCGACGCTGCCGTAGCCGCTCTGCCCGAGGTCGAGGTGCCTGCCGAGCTTGCACGCGCCAACGAGGCCTTTGCCGAGCGTGTTCGCGTGGAGACCGATGCCCTGCTGGGCAAGGTGCTCTACACCACGAGCTGCGCCATGAAGAACTCTTTCGCGATGAACGACAACGTGAGGTAGGGATTTCCCGTCGATCGAATAGCGCTAAAACGCTTTGTCGCTTTCGCTCAATCTTGGGTACAAGAACGCCAATGCAGTTGTTTGTGATTGGAGACAACCATGGTTATGAAACTCGATCAGCTTGTTAACGGCGCCATTAACGTGGGCTTTGGCGCTGCCGCCGTTGCTGTCGAAGGCGGCAAGAAGGTCCTCGACGACCTTAACACCAAAGGCGAGCAGGTCCGCAAGGACACCGCCACCCCCGATATCGCCCGCAGCGTGTCCGACATGTTCGAGCAGGCCGGTGGCACCATCTCCGATCTGACCGAGCGCTTGGGCATACAGGGCGAGACTGCGGCCCAGCGCGTGCTCGACGAGCTCATCCTTGCCCGCGTCCGCGTTATGACCGCCCCTGAGCGCACGGCCTTCCTAGCCCATGTGCGCGACATCGTCGATTCGGTCGAGGACAACGTGACCTCGGTGCCCGTCGAGTCCGTTGAGCCCGACGATGCGAAGGATACCGAAGAGGCCGAGTAGCAGCGCAGATGGCAGATTCCACCACCGATTACAACAATCTAGATCCTTTGGGTGACGAGGCGGCGGTTGTCGATGAGGTCGATGCCGCCGTCTCGGGCGCTCGCAAAAAGCCGCGCGCTGTCGATATGGTGCCCGAAGAGCCCGACGCGATGGCGCCGGACGAGGAATACCAGCTCACGCCGGCGGGTCGTCGCGAACGCATCGGGCAGATTGTTCGCTTGGTCAAAAAGTACCGTGTGTGGGGTAACCTCACGCCGGTTCGCTTGCGCCGCCTGCTCGAGGAGCTCGGCCCCATGTTCGTCAAGATGGGGCAGATTCTGGCCAACCGGTCCGAGATTCTGCCGCAGCGCTTTTGCGATGAGCTGCGCCGTCTGCGTTCCGACGTGGAGCCGGTGCCGTACGAGGTAGTGCTCCGCTGCTTGGAAGAGGAATACGGCCTGCGCCTGGGGGAGATGTTCGATGCGATCGACCCCAATCCGCTTGGTAGCGCATCGCTCGCGCAGGTGCACCGCGCTCGTCTGGTGACGGGCGAGGACGTGGCCGTTAAGGTGCAGCGCCCCGGTGCGCAGCAGGTTATGGCACAGGACATCGATATCATCCGCTCGGTGGTGCGTATCGTTTCCAAGTTCGTCAACACCGATCAATTCGTTGATCTGCACGGCGTAGTCGAGGAGTTGTGGACCTCGTTTCGCGAGGAGACCAACTTTTTGGCCGAGGCCAAAAACCTCAACGACTTCTACGAGTTCCATAAGAGCGTTCATGGCGTGACGTGCCCTAAATCCTATCTGGACCTGTGCACCGAGCACGTGGTGGTTATGGACTACGTCGACGGCATTTCGATCGCCGATCCCGAACGCTTGGTGGCCGAGGGCTATGACTTGGAAAAGATCGGTGCCGCGATTGTCGAGGACTACTCGACGCAGGTGCTCGATGACGGTTTTTTCCATGCCGACCCGCATGCGGGAAACATCATTCTCAAGGACGGCATCGTCTACTTTATCGACTTGGGCATGGTCGGACGCATGTCGAGTCACGATCGCGGTATCGTCAAGGATATGATTTTCGCCGTGGCCGAGGGTGACGTGCCCAAGCTCAAGGATTCGCTCATGCGCTTCGCCGTAACGCGTGGCGACTCGGCCGAGCTTGACCATTCGGCCTTTTTGTCCGATTTGGACTTTATCGTCGCCGACTTTGCGGGCCTTGACCTGAAGGATCTTGATATCGGCGAGTTTTTGACCTCGTTGTTAAACCTCGCGCGTAAGAATGATGTTGAGCTGCCGAGCGTGGTAACGATGTTCGCGCGCGGCATGGTGACGCTCGAGGGTTTGCTGACCGAGTATATGCCCAACGTCAACATGATCCAGATTATCCAGACGCACATCAAAAACGAGAAGAGCGCCTATGCGCGCGCGCGTGATATGGGACGCGATCTTGCCGCGAGCAGCTATCGCGCGGCAAAAGGCTCGCTTGAGGCAGCCGAGTATCTGGGCTTGGCTTCGCGCATGCTCACGCGCGGCCAGCTTAAGGTGAACACGCAGATCATGAGCAGCGATAAGGCGCTGCGACAGCTAGGTGGGATTATCGACCGCATGTCGATGGCTATCGTTATCGCCGGTCTGTTTATCGGTTCGTCGGTGGTGTACTATGCACGCATCGAGCCGGTTGTGTTTGGTATCCCAGTCATTGGCTTTATGGGCTACGTGAGCGCGCTGGTGCTGGCGCTTATGCTGGGTCGCAATATCTGGCTCAACAGCCACGGCGGCAAGCACTAGAGGCTGCGACCGTCACCGCATTCTCCTATCGCAAACAATAGCTTTTACCTTGGGCTTCGCCTGCGTGCGAGGCCCTTTTGCGTGATAGCATATTGACGGTATTAATCGATGGCCTAGATGGTGGTGCGGAGACGCACGAATGCGCGGTTTTCCTGCGCGTTTGGGAGAATCGGGGTGCAAGTCCCCGGCTGTACCAGTAACCGTAATTCCTCTTGGCTCGGGATGCTCGCGTCGCAGATCGGACGACGTGCCCGAGCCGTTAAGGTTAAGTCGGATCGCCTCCCATCTTGCACGTTGCCGCGGCGTATGCCGCCGGTGTGCATAGGGCTCTGGAGGGAAGGGGACCCCGATGGGGGAACTCGAGCGCAACATGCGCGATGACGTGGGGCAGCCTCAAGGCAACGCTCCAAGTACAGACAGTAGGAGACAAATGGATATGTTTGAGGACGAGCGCCAGCGCGTCTCGCATCGCCGTGGCGCAATTGCGCGCGGCGTAGCCAAGCGCGGCCTGGTGGCATTCCTGGCCTTCGCGATGGCCTTTAGCACCACGCCGTCTCAGCTGTGGGCCGAGGGCGCCGAGGGCATTACCGACGCTGTGGCTCAGGCTACGACGCCAGGCGAGGACGCAGCGCTTGCGGGCGGTACCGCTGAGCAGAGCGGCGCCGAGGTTTCGGATTCCGGGAGCGCGCCTGCAGCTAGTGCCGCCACTACAGAGGCAGCAACTGGCGACGAAGGCTCGGCGACGGGGGAGAGCCCTGCCACGAGCGAGCAGTCTTCGACGGCATCCGCTGGCCAAGCAGGATCTGCCGCCGCGGCTGCCGTCCAGACAGAGAACCCGACAGAAACTGGCGATGTCGTCAAGAAGCAAATCGAGGTCTCGTTCTCGATTATCGGCACCGATGCTGACGGCAAGGCTCAGACCTGGGTGGCACCTACGCAGCTCAAGCTCGACGAGGGCGCGACGGCTGCGGATGCCTTCATTAAGCTGCAGGAGAAGACGGGCTTCAAGGCGAAGTACGAACCGAACACGGCATACGGTTTCTACCTCGAAAGCATCACATCCCCGAGTGATGGTCGCACGCTTGCCTACGATCCGACGACTTATGCCTTCTGGCAGCTGTTCGTCGACGGCGCGTCTTCCTCGGTTGGCGCGAGCAGCGTCAAGCTCACCCAGGGGCAGAAGATTGAGTTTGCCTATACGGCTGGTAGCTCGTCCCCTGTCGTTAAGGACCAGGTTGCCGCAAATGTGACCGTCATTGGTCGCGATGCCCAGGGCAAGACTCAGACTTGGGTCGATAATGCGCAGTATGTGGTGACGTCCGGTTCGAGCGCGCTTGATCTTACGAAGGTCGCACTCGAGGCGAACGACATTGACGCCGTTGCTGCGGGCTCCTTCATTCTGAGCCTTAAGTACAACGGTGTTGAGCTGGGTACGCCCCAAGATTATTCGACCTATTGGCAGCTGTTCATCAACGGCAAGTCGAGTGACTATACGGCGGACAATGTCACCATCCATGCCGGCGATACCGTCACGTGGTTCTACGGTGGCTGGGGCGACCAGTTGCCGTCCGATTCTGTCCATGCTTCTGTTCAGGTTCTCGGTAAGGACAAGGACGGCAAGCAGCAGGTTTGGGCTTCGACGGGTCAGACGAGTCTCAAGGCAGGCTCCACTGCCAAGGATCTCCTTGAGCAGGTCGGCCTTACTCTCGATGCTGGCGAATCGTCTTGGGGCTGGTTCCTCAACGGCATTTATTCGCCCTTCGATGGTAAGTCCTATTGTGGCTATGATGCTGCGACCAATAGCTATTGGCGCTTCTACGTAAATGGCAAGTTCGCCGACGTTGGCGCCGGTGCCTACAAGCTCCAGGAGGGTGACGCCGTCACCTTTATGTATGGTGCTGACGCCGATGCCCTCCCCGGTCAGGTGCTTGGATCCGCCGATGTTATCGGTCCCGATGTCAACGGGAACAATACGCGTTGGGGCACGGCAAGCAATGTTTCTCTGCCCGAAGGCTCCACGGCCCAGAACCTTATTGAGGCAGTTCTGAAGGCCAAGGGCGTTGCGTACAACGGCTCCCAGAGTGGTGAGTACTGGTTCCTGAATTCCATTACTTCGCCGTTCGATCACAAGCCGTATGGTTGGGATGCTGCGACCAATAAATATTGGCATCTGTATATCAACGGAGAGTCCTCCTTACTCTGCGCCAATCAGATTACGCTCAAGAGCGGCGATAAGGTCACGCTTGCCTACACCACCGATAATTCGCCCATGCCCGATCCCGACAAGATTGTCGTGGATCCGAGCGCGACGACTCCTGATTGGGATGCCGAGTGGGCCGGCTACGGCAACAGTGGCAACGGTTCGACCGTAACGGATGCCAAGACGCCTGCGCAGGCCGCCGGTCTTAAGTGGGCCTTCGATTGGAAGGCCGAGTCTGGTCAGCAGTATGCCAACTGCAGCGAGCCTGTCATTGCTAACGGCTTTGTGTACATCGCGACCGAGAACGAGCTCATTAAGATCGATTCGTCCACGGGCAAAAAGGTTGCCTCTGCGCCGCTTGCCTCCAAGGTGAGCTATACCTCTCGTCCGATCTATACCAATGGCCTTATCATCGTTCCGCTCAACGGCGGTGCGGTCCAGGCGATTACTGCAGACAAGCTGATCTGCAAGTGGCTGACGCCTGGTTTGACGGACTTGACGCAGAGCTCCTGCACCGTCGTTTCGGACGGCGAGTACGTCTATGTAGGCTCGGTCGATATTTCGTATGACGAGAATTACAACGCGACCTACGGCAACGGCTCCTTTGTGCGCATTAAGATTGCCACGGGCGAAGTTTCTTGGCAGAACATCGACCCTGCCGAGGGCTATTACTGGACTGGTGCGGCTTTGACGGATAAGTATGCCATCGTTCCTACGAGCGCAGGTACGCTTAAGTGCATTGATAAGGCAACGGGTGATGTCGTTTCGACCATGAAGCTCGGCGCCCTTGCGAACGCTGACTGCGTCGCCGATCCGTCCAATGGCTCGACCTTCTATCAGATGACGCACGACGGAAAGCTCCATGTGATTTCGCTTTCGGCGAAGGGCGTGCTGAGTGAACAGAAGACGGTTGATCTGGGCCTTACGAATAATCTGAGCCCCCTGCGGTGTCTGGTGACAATCTGATTGTCGGCGGACAGACGGCTACTGGCTCTGCTCTGGTTCTCTATAACCTGAAGACGGGTAAGACCACGATGGTCGCTGCTGCCGACGGCAAGGCGCTGCCGGCTGGCCTCAACGGTATTGCTGCTACTCCGCTGGTGAGTGTTCAGGGCGGCAAGACCTATGTGTACTTCACCGTTAACAGCGCGGATAGCAAGGATTACGTCAACTACTCTGCTGGTGGTGGCGTGTATCGCTATACGCTCGGCGATGCAGAGGCGACGCAGATTTATGATGCGGCTGGCCATTACCAGTACTGTGGCTCTCCGGTCATTGCCGATGCTTCTGGCAATCTCTACTACATTAATGATTCGGGCACGCTGTTTAAACTTGGAGCTGTCGAGTCTTGGACGGTTGCCTTTAACTCCAACGGCGGGTCTGCTTGCGACACTAAGTTTGTTGCTACGGCCGATGGCAAGCTGATCAAGCCGGCCGATCCGACGCGCGATGGCTACACTTTCGGCGGTTGGTATACCGATGAGGCTTGCACGCAGGCGTATGACTTTAGCACGCCGGTGACGGCCGATCTGACGCTGTATGCCAAGTGGACCAAGAATGCCGTTAACCCTGGCGGTAATGGCGGCGCTGGTTCGAATGGCGGCGGCGGTTCTG
>URTD01000088.1 GCA_900550735.1 uncultured Collinsella sp. | reverse complement strand
TTTATGATAATATTAGTGTTAATCCACAAAAAGGAATATTGAAACAAGGTGAAAATGTATTAGAACTAACTAAAAATGAATCGCCAAGATGGACAAGCTCAACACCCTCGGCGAGCGCGTCATGTTTGTCTTTGGCAACACTGCCGAGATGCTGCAGTTCTGCCAGGGCTACAAGCTCGACGCCATCAACCTGGGCGCCACCGCCAACCACGACGGCGCCGATCAGATTGGCGGCAAGGACAGCTCCGTCTTCTTCGACGCCACCCAGAAGGCCGACGTCAACCAGCTGCTCGACATGGGCATCAAGCTCTACGTCCAGCAGACCCCTACGTATCAGAGCGTCGACATCGACGCCAAGCTGTAATCAACCAGGCTTTTGCCTGACTGAAAGGAGAAGGGTATGAATACGTTCATCAGTGCGGTGCTCGTCGGCCTCGTCGGCGTGTTCTGCATGTGGGACTCCCGCCTGCTCGGTCGTCTTAACTTCGAGCAGCCCCTCGTTGGCGCTACGCTCGTCGGTCTGCTGCTGGGCGATGTGCCCACCGGCCTTGCCGTCGGTGCCGCCGTCGAGCTCGTGTCCATGGGCCTGGTGCAGGTCGGCGCCGCCGTTCCGCCCGATATGGTCCTGGGCGGCATCGTGGCCGCTGCCTTTGCGTGCCTGACCGATGCTTCCGCCGAGACCGCCATGACGATCGCCATCCCGGTCGCCGTCCTGGGTCAGCTCCTCGGCATCGTGTTCCGTTCCATCATCGCCGTCCTCACCCATGTGGCAGATAACGCGATTGATAACGGAAAGTTCAAGACCGCCTACCGTATGCACATCTGCGCCGGCTCCGGTCTGTACGCCATCATGTACTTCCTGCCGATCTTCCTCGCCGTCTTTGTTGGCACCGACCTGGTTCAGGCCATCGTCAACATGGTTCCCGAGTGGCTGTCCACTGGTCTTAACGTTTCGACCAAGATCATGACCGCCTACGGCTTGGCCCTGCTGCTCACCATGATGATCAAGAAGGGTATGACTCCGTTCCTGTTCATCGGTTTCCTGCTCGCCGCTTACCTCAACCTGTCCGTCATCGCGGTCGCTCTGATCGGTGTGTGCCTGGCTGTCGTCTTCATGGGCTTCAAGTTCAACGGTTCCCATGCAGCCGCCGGTGTCGATTCCGACTACGATCCGCTCGAAGACGACGAAGACTAAGGAGGAACACACTATGGCAACCGCAACCAAGGACGTGTCCCTGAACAAGAAGGTCAGCCAGTTCTTCTGGCGCTCCTGGGCCATCCAGGCCTCTTGGAACTACGAGCGTCAGATGAACATGGGCTTCCTCTACGGTATGGTTCCCACGCTCGATCGCCTCTATCCGGACGAGTCCGACCCCAAGCAGCTTGCTGCTAAGAAAGAGGCTTACCACCGTCACATGGCGTTCTACAACTGCACCCCGCAGACGAGCGCTTTCATCCTAGGCCTCGCCGCCTCCATGGAGGAGGAGTACGCCAAGGATCCCGAGAACTTCAACCCCGATTCGATCAACGCGGTCAAGACCTCCCTCATGGGCCCGCTTTCCGGCATCGGTGACTCCTTCTTCCAGGGCACCATCCGCGTTATCGCCTTTGGTCTGGGCGTTCAGCTGGCTCAGCAGGGCTCCATCATGGGCCCGATCTTGGCCCTTCTCATCTCCATCGTCCCCTCCGTGCTGATTACTTGGTTCGCAGCCAAGATGGGCTATCAGGGCGGCCACGAGTACCTGAGCAAGCTTCAGGGCGGCGACCTCATGGAGAAGCTCATGTATGTCTGCGGCATCGTGGGTCTTATGTCCGTGGGCGGCATGATCGCCACGCTGATCGGCGCCACCACCCCGCTGCAGTTCGCTGACGGCACCGTCGTTATCCAGGACATCCTGGATGGCATGATGCCCCAGATGATCTCCCTTGGCCTCACCGGCCTTATGTACTGGCTCATCAAGAAGAACGTCAACACCGGTTGGCTTCTCGTGATCGCCATCGTGGGCGGCATCGCCCTCTCCGCGGTCGGCATCCTGGCTTAGTCGCGACTAAGCGCCTAACCGCTTTCCCCCGGGGGCCTGCCTGGCATCCCATACCCCAGGCAGGCTTCCATCCCCAAAATGCGACAATGGGACAGTCCCTTTGTCGCATCCTCAACGGGCCGGCGACTCGGTCCAAACCACGGTAACCCTGCGAGCGCCCGGCAATGTGGCGCCGCAAAAATCGAAAGGAATGTGTCAGATGTACGAGATCGACCTTAACCTCCCTAAGCAGATCGTCGCTGACGTCCTGTCCAACCACGAGATCCACAGCGTCGCCTTCGTCGGCTGCGGTGCTTCCATGTCCGACCTTTACCCCGCCAAGTACTTCCTGGCCAACAACACGGACAAGCTGAACGTTCAGATCTTCACCGCTAACGAGTTCAACTACGACACGCCTTCCTGGGTCAACGAGCACACCTTCGTGATCACCTGCTCCCTCGGTGGCTCCACGCCCGAGACCGTCGAGGCCAACAAGACCGCCAAGAAGCACAATTGCCCGGTCGTCTCCCTCACCAACAAGGCTGGCTCCGCCCTGACCGTCGACGCTGACTACGTCATCGTTCACGGCTTCCACGCCAACTTCGCTGCCAAGTGCGAGAAGCCCGGCTACGCCATCGCTCTTGCTGTCGAGATCCTTCAGCAGACCGAGGGCTATGACCACTACGAGGACATGATCACCGGCCTCACCAACGTCTTCGATCTCTGCGAGAACGCCGCTCAGCACTGCAAGAAGCTCGCCAAGAAGTTCGCCGAGGACTTCAAGGACGACAAGATGATCTACTTCATGGCTTCCGGTGCCTCCGAGAAGATGGCTTATTCTCACGCCGCCTTCCTGTTCACCGAGATGCAGTGGATCGACGCCGCCGCCTACAACACCGGCGAGTACTTCCACGGCCCGTTCGAGGTTTCCACCGAGGGTAAGCCCTACGTCTTCTTCATGTCCGATGGCGCCACCCGTCCGATGGACGCCCGCGCCCTCACCTTCCTTGAGCGCATGGGCGCCAAGGTCGCTCTGATCGACTCCAAGGACTACGGCCTGGCCGACGCCGTGCCCGCGAGCGTCGTCACCTACTTCAACCCGCTGCTGCACCTCGCCGTTATGCGCGAGTACGGCAACCAGATCGCCGAGGCCCGTCAGCACCCGCTGACCATGCGTCGCTACATGTGGAAGCTTTCCTACTAATCACAAGTAAGTAGACCTTACGGGTTGATTGAGAGGGGATGGGGTTTGCGCCCCGTCCCCTTTTTGCTTTGGGGGCGTGTCTGTCGCGTCATAAAACCCCAGATAAAACCTACCAAAATAAACCTGTCCCTTTTTGGCAGGTAGGAGGAGATGCGTATGATCAAGGCAGTGCTGTTTGACATGGACGGCGTGCTGGTCGATACCGAGTGGTTCTACAACCGCCGCCGCGTGGCGTTTATGGAAGAGAAGGGGTTCCACTTTGACGAGATTCCCGATCTTTCGGGGTCTAACGAGCCGGCCATTTGGGAGGCGCTGGTGCCCGACGATGTTGAGCTGCGCGAGCGCCTACGCGTGGAGTACAAGCAGGTCTACAGCCCGGACCACCCCGTTCCGTATGCCGAGCTGCTCAACGAGCAGACGGAGCCGGTGATGCGTGAGCTGCATGAGCGTGGCGTGAAGTGTGCCATCGCGAGCTCGTCCTATCGCGAGTTGATCGACGAGCTGGTGGAGATTGCCGGTATCGCCGACGTGCTGGACTACACCATCAGCGGTCACGAGTGCAGTGCGTTTAAGCCCGACCCCGAGATCTACCTGCGTGCCATGGAGGCGCTGGGGGTGGAGCCTGCCGAGTGCCTGGTTATCGAGGACTCGCCTTTGGGCATCGAGGCTGGCAAGCGCTCCGGCGCCCGCGTCCTGGCGCTGCGTCCGCACGAGGGTGTCAACCTCGATCAATCGCGAGCCGATGCCGTTATCGATAATCTGACCGACATTTTGGCCGCTTTGTAGCGTCAATCCGCCGCGAGAAGCACTGATTCACGCGTCTTTTGCTGCGGATTGGCTTAATTTGTCATCTATTTGGATCCGTTTGGCTTCGATTCGGACTAAGTGAGTAGACTTTTTGGCGCAGGCCGAGCACAATGCATATCTTCCTTTGTAAAACCGCAGGTCACAGGGGTGGCGGTTTTGGGTGTGCTCTGCAGGTCGCGTAAAGTTTACTCACTTGTAATTTGGGCCTTTGGTCGTGGGGTTGCTGGTCCCGCTTTGGTTGTCGGGAGAGGGTGAATTGAAGCGCCCCCGCACGCTCCATGCTACAATCGCGGACATACCCCACAACTACATCTGCCTTCGAAAGGAGCCTGCGTGGCGAACGCCATCGATCAGCTCACGGACCGCGCGCTCGTGCTCGGCCGCCTCACCATCGTCCGCCGCGCTATTACTGCCGTGGCGGTCACGATTTCCGCCGTTCTCCAGACATTCCTGATCCAGGCGTTCATTCAGCCCGCCGACTTGCTTCCGAGCGGCCTCACCGGCGTTGCGGTCCTGCTCGATCGCGTTACCTCGCTGGGCGGCGTTCACATCGACATCTCGCTCGGTATGCTCGCGCTCAACATCCCCGTGGCGCTCCTATGCTGGAGCGGCATCAGCAAACGCTTCGTCATCTTCTCGATGATGCAGGTCGTGCTCTCGTCGCTGTTCCTCAACGTCTTTCACTTCGCTCCATTTTTGGGCGACAAGATCATGCTCATCATTTTTGGCGGCGTGGTCTCGGGTCTGGGCGCTGCCATCGCACTTAAATCCGGCGCATCCACCGGCGGCACCGACTTTATCGCGCTGTGGGTTTCCAACCACACGGGCAAGACCATCTGGGGCGTCATCTTTGGTTTCAACTGCTTTATCCTGGCGATCTTTGGCTTTATGTTTGGCTGGGACAAGGCGGCGTATTCCATCGTGTTCCAGTTTATTTCGACCAAGACCATCGACAGTTTCTATCGTCGCTACGATCGCGTGACGCTGCAGATCACGACGCGTAAGGCAGACGAGGTCATGACTGCCTACGTAAACCATTTTCAGCACGGCATTAGCTGCGCCGAGGTCGTCGGCGGATATAGCCGCGAAAAGATGTACCTGCTGAACACCGTTGTCTCGACCTACGAGAGTCAGGACATTATCAAGCTGGTGTGCGACGTTGATCCCGGCGCCGTGATCAACGTGTTCCACACGCTCAACTTTGTGGGCGGCTGGTGGGGCGGTCATGTCGACGAGCCCATGCCCACGGCCGTTCCCGATCCCGACAAGCCCGCACGCATGGCCAGCAGGCAGGCGCGCCTCAGCGAACAGGACAGCCTGCAGCAGGACGACGGCAAGTAGGGTATTGGCATTTTGCCGGTCCTGCGCAACCCATCCGAACGAGCCTCCCGAAAGCCCCGTTGCTTTCGAGGGCTCTCGTTTGCCCAGATAAAACCTACCAAAATGAAGCTGTCGCTTTTTGGTAGGGAGGGTGTATCGTTTTATCAATATGAGGTAACATGAAACTAGACGTTATATACGTATGAGAAATTTAGCTATTTTGATAAGAGTGATCAGATATGCCTGCGCCCAAAAATGCACCGCTTTACCAGCAGATTTATGACGAAATCAAGGATGCGATCGAGAAAGGTGTTTATGCACCCAAGGAGCGTATTCCGTCCGAGCTTGAACTAGCCGAGCAGTACGAGGTGAGCCGTATTACGGTGCGCCGCGCTGTCGAGGAGCTGTGCTCCGATGGTTACCTGGTTAAGCAGCAGGGCCGCGGCACCTTTGTCTCCACGCCGCACATCAACCGCCAGTTTCACGCCTCGACGCTGCAGACGTTTACCGCGCTGTGTGCCGGCAACGGCATGAAGGCCGGTGCGCACGTGATCGATCGCCAGATCGTTCCGGCGCGCCAAAACGAGATGGAGTTCTTTGGCCTGCAGAAGGATGCGCTGCTGCTGCATATCAAGCGCGTGCGTACGGCCGACGGCGAGCCCATCTTTGAGGAGAACATCTTTGTGCCGTTTGACGCCTACCGTGAGCTGTTGACGGCCGATCTTGAGGACAAGTCGATTTTTGCCGAGGTCGAGCGTGTTGGCGGAACGCCGATTGTCTCGGTTGGCTACCGTACGGTCGAGGCCGTTCGAGCTAACGCCGAGCAGGCGGCCGAGCTGGGCATTGCTCCGCACGATCCGCTGCTCAACCTGCGTGCCGGCTTTACCGGTCCCGATGACGAGCCGGTTTTGATGGGTAAGCAGTACTACGTGGGTAGCCGCTACGTCATGGTGATGTAGGGTTGGTTCCGCCGTTCTGACGAACGGCGGACCGGCCGACGCTGCGCCTTTGGTTACGCGGTTTTACCAAACCGCGTAACGGCTCGACGCTGCAAGCCCGCCAGAGCGGCAATCTGCCTTTCAACTTCGGCGGCATGATCAGAAGTTTTGTTCCGCCGTTCTGTCTGACGAACGACGGACCTGTCGACGCTGCAAACGCCCCTAAGCGGCAATCTGACGTTCAATCGTCGGTCGCGTACCGAAGTACGCTTCCCTCCTCTTTCACGTCACCTTGCTCGCTTAGGGGCGTTTTCACTGACTTATGCTCAACCGGCAACGTTTTCGCGCTTGTCAAGATGGTCATTGGGGACGTTCTTAAACGACTAGTCATTCAAGAACGTCCCCAATGACTACCTGCAGAATGAGCGTGGATAATCTCCCGTTTTTGGCTCGGTGACGGTCTCAAAGTGGGAGATTATCCACGCTCGTTTGGCAAGTGTCCGAAAATCCACGGTTGCCCGCCTTGGATCGTATTGCCCGTGGTCGGCAGCCGGGCGACGCCGGTCCGCGTGGCGGCGTATAATCGGCGGCAGATGACTTGGACGTTAGGAAACCATGACCGATAGCATGCAGCAGATGGCGCTTGACACGCTCGGCGCCTATTTTGGCTACACCTCGTTTCGCCCGGGGCAGGACCGCATGGTGGATGCGATTCTTGCAGGCCGCGATGCGCTGGGTGTTATGCCCACGGGCGCCGGCAAGTCCATTTGCTACCAGGTGCCCGCGCTCATACTGCCCGGCATCACCTTTGTGGTGAGTCCGCTGCTGTCGCTTATGGAGGACCAGACCCGTGCGTTGCTCGCGGCGGGTGCGCGACCCAGCTATCTCAACTCCAGCCTTACTCCGGCCCAGCAAAATACCGTGCTCAAACGGGCGCGCGAGGGCCGCTACCAGCTTATGTACGTGGCGCCCGAGCGTCTGCTCGAGCCGCGCTTTTTAGCCTTTGCGCAGGAGGCTGCGGCGGACGGCGGCA
>URTD01000087.1 GCA_900550735.1 uncultured Collinsella sp. | reverse complement strand
AGTTCCGCACGCAAAGAAGGCCACTTAATGTGGCCTTCGTCTTGCGCAGGACTGTAGAGCAGGAAACCTTATATCCGGCCCCTCCGTCCGGGGACCGCGCCGTACCAGCTACAGCGTCATGTTCGGATCGGCGTCGACGTCGAACGGCGAGATTTCACCTCGGTCGAATTTACGGCGAGCGACCTCCGCGATCATGGCGGCGTTATCGGTACAGGCAGACAAGGGCGGCACCGTTACGCGAATCCCCTGACGCCCAAGCTTCTTGATCATCATCTCGCGCAGATGCGGGTTGGCCGAGACGCCGCCACCGATGCAGTATTCCTTGCATCCGGTAGCGTGCAATGCGTTTTTGGCCTTCTTGTACTGCACGTCAAAGACAGCTGCCTCAAACGAAGCTGCCAGATCGGGCAGGTGAATCGTGCGCCCGGCCTTGGTCTCCTGTTCAATGTAGAGCGTCACAGCGGTTTTAAGGCCCGAAAGCGAGAAGCGATAGTCTCCCCTGCTGTTAAGCGCACGGGGGAAATCGATCGCCTTGGGGTTGCCCGTCTCGGCCAGCTTGGAAATGATGGGGCCACCGGGATAGCCCAGACCCAACGCCTTGGCTACCTTGTCGAAGGCCTCGCCCACAGCGTCGTCGAGCGTCTCACCGAGCACCTCGTAGTCGCCCCACGCCTTCACGTGCACGAGCATGGTGTGCCCACCCGAGACAAGCGTGAAGATAAACGGCGGTTTGAGGTCGGGTTGCGCCAGCAGGTTGGCAAACAGGTGCCCCTCCAGATGGTTGACGCATACGAGCGGCTTACCGGCAGCGTAGGCAAAGCCTTTGGCAAAGGCAACGCCCACCACGAGGGCGCCCACCAGGCCCGGACCCTGTGTCACGCCCACGGCGGCAAGCTCGCTGGGAGCAATGGCTCCACCCTCAAGACCAAGCGATGCTGCGGCATCCTCGAGCGCCGCATCCACGACACTCACAATCACCTCAACGTGTTTGCGCGAGGCGATCTCGGGCACCACGCCGCCAAAGCGGGCATGAAAATCAATCTGTGTCGACACCTGGTTGGCCAGCATATTGCCATCCGCATCGATAATCGCCACGGCCGTCTCGTCGCAGGAACTCTCGATAGCGAGCACCAGGCGGCGGCGCTCAATTTCGGCGCGCTCCCCCTCGGAGCGCCCAGGCGCAGGCAGCGGCCATACGCGTTGCTCGGCCGCCGTCGGCTCGGGCGAGGCGTTATCGACCGGAAGTACGAGGGGAAGTGGGGCCGTCATGACGATGGCGTCTTTGCCGACACCGTAGTAGCCACGACGACGACCCACCTCGGTAAAGCCCAAAGCGGCATAGAGCGCAATCGCGCCCTCGTTGCCGTCCTCGACCTCGAGCGAAGCCGTGGTGCAGCCGAGCATCTGGGCATCATAGCTCACATGCGACAGCAGCTTGCGGGCAATGCCCTCACGGCGATGTGCCGAGTCGACGGCGACATCCAGAATCTGCACATCACCGTCCACGACCATACCGCCGGCAAGGCCCAGCAGCTTGCCGTCGTCGTGTGCCACCCACCAACTACGCGGCGCAGCGACGTCCTCGCCCAGTTCGGACAGGAACATGCCCGGCGTCCACGCCTCGTGTCCGGCACCTTCAAAGCAGGCAGCCTCTAGCGCGCTCGCGCCCTCGGCATCCGCCGCGCCCATGGGACGGAACTGCAGATGACGACCGGCGAGCTCATCGGCAACGCCCGTAATTTCGCTCTGCGCACTCTCGGCAAGACCAAGACGCTTGCGCTCGTTTTCCTCGGCATCCGAAAGGCGCGTGTAAATCGGCAGGACGCGAGCCGGATCGCCGTCACCCGCAGCGTGCGCGAGCAGCAAGCCCTCGCCCGAAGGCCACCACAGGTCGCGCTCCACGCAGCGGGCGGTCTCGTCCTCACCCAGCAGCTTGCCATAGCGCACGAGACCGTCACCGGTCAGCTGAACCTGGTCCCAGTCCGCTGCTCGGCGCCACTCATCGAGCGCCACGGCGGCCTTGACCACGTGTTCGCGCTCAAATTGACGCTCGGGACCCTCATCGCCCAGCATATATAGTGCCGGATATACCTCACCGCGCATGGCATCGGCCAAGATACCAAGCTTGCCGCGCACGCCAGCCTTCCACGCCGTCCAAGCGCAAGCGTCGAGCGTCGACACGCCCAGCAGCGGAACATTGGCACCGCGCGCGAGGCCCTTGGCAGTGGAGATGCCGATGCGCACACCCGTAAACGACCCCGGGCCGCGGCCGACCACGTAGCAACCAACATCGCTGCGATCCAGACCGACTTGAGCCAGCACGCCATCAACGGTATTCACGAGCTCAACGTTGGCGTGACGGCGACACATGTGGTCGCCACTCACGAGCTTCGTCTCGCCCGTCTGCCCATCAATCCAACTTGCCGCGCAGGCAAGCATGTCGGTCGAGGTATCGAGCGCCACCACCAGCGCGTTGTCGTTATGCAAGCTCATCTTGTACAGCCTTATCAATCAAATGGGAAAGCTCCATTGCGCGGTCACCGTGCGCCTCGAGCGTTATCGTTCGCACATCACTGTCGCCCTCATCACGCTTGAGCGTCACCGAAAGATACTCATCCGTCAGCTCGTCTTGGAATTGTTCGCCCCATTCCAGCAGGCAAGCACCCTCATAGCCCAGCACATCGAAAATGCCCGTATCCTCGAGCTCGTAGGCATGCTCCAGACGGTATAGATCAAAGTGAAACAGCGGAATACGGCCTTGATCATGAACGGCCATGAGCGCAAACGTAGGGCTCGTAACCATATGCTCATCGCCCAGCCCGCGCGAGACGCCCTTGGTAAAGTGAGTTTTGCCCACCCCCAGGCCACCGGTCAGGATGAGCACATCGCCGTCCTCAAGGCACGGTGCAATTAGCTCGCCAAAGTACTCCGTATCGGCAGCGCAAGTCGTTTTGTAAGTACCTACCCCCAGGCGCTCCAGGGACATATATGCTCCTTATTATTCCGAGGCGTCCTCTGGTGCGGGATGTCGCTCCAGATAGTCGCCCAGCATCTTAAAGTCTTCCTCCAGCAGTTCTTGCCACGCCGGATTGCGTAGCGCTGCTGCTGGATGGAACGTGGGCATTACTACAAAATGCCCCATCTGGTGGAACCTGCCGCGCAGCTTAGTAATGCCAATCTCGGTCTTAAGCACAAAGTGCGTCGCGGGGTTGCCGAGCGTCACGATAATATCGGGCCAGATGCTTCGAATCTGCTCACGCAAAAACGGCGAGCAAGCCAGCACTTCCTCGGGACGTGGATTGCGGTTTCCCGGCGGGCGGCACTTAAGCACGTTGGCAATGTAGACGTCTTCGCGTTTGAGCCCCGCCAGCGACAAAATGCCGTTGAGGTCCTCGCCTGCCGCTCCCACAAAGGGCTCGCCCTGCAAATCCTCATTGCGGCCCGGCGCCTCGCCAATAAACATCACACGAGCGCGGGGGTTTCCCACGCCAAACACGATATTGTGACGCGACTGGTAGAGCTGGCAGAGGTGACAATCGCCCAGAACGGCCTCAATTTCCTCGAGTGCGACCTCACGTGGTGCCTGATGGGTATGGCCGGGGATGTGCATGACGCCCATAGCGGCTCCTACACGTAGACCTTGTCGAGACGCATGCCAAAGCCGCAGGCGACCTCGTAGTTAATCGTTCCGCGCAGTCGGGCCATCTCGTCCATAGTGATCTCGGCATCGCCATCGCGGCCGACAATAATCATCTCGTCACCATACTCGGCCTCGGGAATCTCGTGTGCCGGGTTGGACTGAATGGCGACCATAAACTGGTCCATGCAGATATTGCCAACCTGATGCACGCGCTCGCCGCGATACAGCACATCCATACGATTGGAAAGCGTACGCGATAGGCCATCGGCATAACCGATCGGCAGCGTGCAGATCTGAACGCGCGTACGCGGTACGCGGTAGGTAAAACCGTAGCCCACGCCCTCACCCATCGCAGGGTGTGCCACGCGCGTCACACGCGCATGGACGCTCATAACGGGATCAAGCTGCATCACGCGGCCACTCAGCTCGCACGGCTGCATTCCATACAAGCCAACGCCGGCGCGAATCATATCAAAATGCATCGAAGGGTCGAGCATCGAGGACGGCGTGTTGGCGCAGTGCACGATACCGCACTCAAAGCCCGCATCCTTAATGGCCTGAACGGCCTCGGTAAAGCGCTGACACTGCAGTTTGTAGTCCCAGCCCGAAGGTTCATCGGCCGTGGCGAAGTGCGTAAATACGCCGTCGCACTGAATACCGCGATGGAAATTTATACCGCGGACAAAGTCGAGCACCTGCGCGTAGTGAACGCCGATACGATTCATGCCCGTCTCGATGGCGAGATGATACTTGCCCACTTTGCCCGCCGCGACGGCACATTCGCCATACGCAAGAGCAAAGTCAGACGTATAGACCGAGGGCATGATATCAAACTCGAGCAACGTCGGAATGGCCTCGATAGGCGGCTCGCTTAGGATGAGGATGGGTTTCGTAATCCCGCCCTGTCGGAGCTCAACGCCCTCGTTAACCGTCGCCACGGCAAACATGTCGGCACCGGCCGAATACATGATCTTGGCGCACTCAACAGCTCCATGGCCATAAGCATCGGCCTTGACCACGCAGCACAGGCGCTGACGTGGATTCAGCAAGTTCTTGTAGGCCCTCGTGTTACGACGGAGCGCCCCACGGTCGATCTCGACCCAGGACCAGCGCGTCAAATCGGCTTTATTCATGATTAGTCATCCGACCCTTCGTCCATGATTCCCAGATCTTCGAGCGCATCCTTTGCCGCCAGCTCCATGGCAGGACCGATCAAGTCGATAAGATCGGTCGCGATAACGCTCTTCTCACCATACTCCGTCGCCGCGGCAAAACCGGCGTAGCTGTGAAGTGCGACGGCGTACGAATACAGCAACTCCCAACGATCCATCTCGTCGCGCATGGTGGCAAGCGTGCCGGCCAAAATACCCGCGAGAACATCACCCGAACCGGCAGTTGCTAGAGAAGCCGGACCCGAGAGCGGCAGCAACACACGCTCAACGCCACAGATAGCCGTCGTCGGCCCCTTGGCAATGACCACCAGATTGTCGGAGCCTGCAGCCCAGACAACCTTCTGCGCGGCCGCAATCGCGGTACCAAGGTCGTTCACCTCGTCACCGGCAACCAGACGCGAAAGCTCACGATAGTGCGGCGTCATAACCAACGGCTGCTCGCGACGATACATCTCGGGATTACTATCAATACCGTCAATGGCAATCTTAGCAAGGCAGTTGAGTGCATCGGCGTCCAAAATAAGCGGCACATCAAGCTCGAGCAAGCCCGAAACCACCTGCATAGCGCCGGCAGATGTCGTCATACCGGGACCGCACAGTACGCAGCTGTACTTCTTTGCAATCTCGCACACCGTCATGCGCGCAGCGGCGCCAAAGGAGCCGCGGGAATCAGACGGAATAGCAAAGACGGGAATCGAAGGAAGTGCCATGCGAATAAGATTGGCGCAGGCGTCAGGAGCCGCGACTGCCACGTAACCAGCACCCGCGCGAGCTGCAGACTTGGCCGCCATAATGGCAGCACCAGGATATTGCGCAGATCCGGCGACAATAAGCACAGAGCCACGGGAATACTTATCGATATTCGTAGGTAGTGGAGCAAAGTAATCAACTAAGTCACCGGGCTCGACAATCTCGGCGGCGTGGTCGACATCATCAATGACCTCGTCAAGACGGTCGTAAAGATTGCCGCAGATCAAATCGCCAGCATACTCAGGGCCATCGGCGCTATACAAACCAATCTTGGGCGCAATCATCGTCACCGTATGCTCGGCACGAATGCAGTCGTCATCAACAACGCCCGTCTCGGCATTCAGGCCCGAGGGGACATCAATGGATACGACACAGTCGGCGCATTCATTGACCGTAGGAATCCAGATGGAGAACGGCGCACGCAGATTCCCGTGAAAACCGGTACCAAAAATGGCATCGACAACAACATCGGCCTTATCGATCAAAACCTCGAGTTCATCACGCGAGGGGCCGACGCAAACGTGCACATCGCGGCCGGCAGTACGACGAGCAACATGACGTGCCAGAGCAGCAGGAATCTCATCCGGTTCAACCGGAGAAACGATATCCACGTCCACACCCTTATGGCTCAGGATATCGGCGGCAACCCAACCGTCGCCGCCATTATTACCAAAACCGACCAGAACGAGAACCCGATCGGGATTGAGCTTCAAGACCTCGTTGGCGGCAAACTCACCCGCTAGCTCCATAAGCTCGGCCTTCGAAGTCCCTTCGCGTTCGATGATATCCTCGAGACGAACGACTTCTTCGGTACTCAAAACCGGTTTCATCTATGCTCCTAGCGTATCTTGCGAAGCATCGCCCAGGTGCTCCGTCAATGCTGAATTCTGCAGCTGCTCAATCTCATCTAAAACAGAGCGAGCCTCTTTAAATGTCTGCGCAACGCGTTTCTTGGTGCTCACCTTTTCATCTTTTGGCTTAGGCCGAGCATCTTCGGTAATCGCGATGGCATTCGCAACGGCCAAGTCTCCTGTAAGCGTAATGGAAAGAGCGACCTCAACAACACCAAGCTCATGAGCGATCTCGAGTGCACGGCCCGAAAGCAGCGCCTTCGGTTTGCCGAGTTTATCACGCGTTACCGAAACATCCTTGCGACCAACGCCTTGACTAAAACCCGTGCCGAGAGCTTTAAGTACCGCCTCGCGCGAAGCAAAGCGGCTCGCATAGTGAGCAGCGGGACGCGATGATGCATCGCAATACGCACGCTCTTCTTCGGTAAACACACGCCGAGCAAACGACGGCGTCTTTTCAAGAATTGATTTCATGTGTCTATTTAATTACAGTTTATTAGATATTATTTTCATGCTTGCGCCATCGCCACTACAATAATAGAAGCGATGAGAACGGCCAATCCCAATATCAATACGCCTATTGTACGGGAACCGCACCCCTTCCATTCTTTCAGCAGGATTCCCCAGACATTACTGAATGTAACATTCAGCGACATCAGTATACTCCAGGAGAATGCAAGCAATATCGGACTGCCGCCTAAGAAACTCTTACCCATTTCCAGACCGAAGAATTGCGAATACCATAATACTCCGGCAAGAGCACAGAACAAAACATTATTCACAAGGACATCGCCGCTGACCGACAAATACTCCTTACCCGTCCTATTCTTTATATTTTGCTGGATACAATAAGCCGCATTCGTACAGAACCCGCCCAAAGTTACCAGAAAGATAACAGGAAGTCCGGCATAC
>URTD01000086.1 GCA_900550735.1 uncultured Collinsella sp. | reverse complement strand
GCCGAGAAGCTTGCCGCCGCGCGCGACGTGGGAGCGCGCTGCATCGTGGTCACCCGTCCCGCCGAGGGAGACGGGGGCCTTTCGCTTCGGGAAGTGGAAGACGCACTCTTACGGGAGTTCGCGCGCTAGGCGCTCGCCGCGCCTGCGCGTCCTCTCGCCCGCGAGGAGGAGCGCCCCGAGCAAGCTCGAGCCGTACAAGACCGTCATCCGCCAATAGCTCGAGGAGGACGCCCGGAACTGGCGCAAGCAGCCCTTAAATAAGTTGCGGTGAAATAGTGTCTGTTTTGCTACTAGATAGCATATTCAGTCCCTAATTCACCGCAACTTGTTGGTGGTGGCTTACTGGTAGCGTAGGCACTCCACCGGGTCGAGCTTTGCCGCGCGGCGAGCGGGGTAGAAGCCAAAGATTACGCCGATGCCGACGGAGACGGCGAAGGCCAGCAATACCGTGGCGATTGAAAAGCTCGGTGTGATTTGCCCGCTGGCACCTAGCTCGCCAAGAATCCCGGATCCGGAGGCAAACATCGCAAGAGCCCAGGCCAGCAGATAGCCAATCAGGACACCCAACAGTCCGCCGGTGACGCACAGCGCCGAAGACTCGGCCAAAAACTGCGCGGTGATATCGCGACGACTGGCGCCCAGAGCACGGCGGATGCCGATCTCGCGGATGCGCTCCGTTACGTTGGTGAGCATCATATTCATAATGCCGATACCGCCGACAAGCAGCGAGATGCTGGCGACAGAGCCCATGATGAGCGAGAACGCGCCCATAAAGGAGTTGAGTGTATCGATGGCGCTTTTCATGGATGTTGCTGATACACTGTCGTACTCATCCTCCTCCTCGATGCCCTTCATCGCGCGCACCTTGGACTCGATGGTCTTACAAAGCTCATCCATGTCCGTGCCCTCGGCGGCAAGTGCCGTCACGCTGGGGAATGAAGGATTCTCGTCGCTAAACAGCCCAGAGATGGTTTCGCGTGGCATATACAGCGTGAGCGAGCCCATGGAGTCGCTGCCGCCGTCGATAACGCCGACAATCTGTACCTCGCCGTTGGAGAACTCAATAGTCTTGCCTACCGCGTCCTGTTCGTTGCCGTAAAGCTGATCGGCGCCGTTGCGGCTGATGAGCGCCACGCGCGAGCCTGATTGGGACTCGGCCTGGGAATAGGCGTGCCCCGCAACGAGCTTGCTGGCCCCCACGGCGTCGAGCATGTCGCTATCGACACCTTGTGCCATGACGGTATAGCTTTTATCGCCGGTCTTGTACTCGGTGTACGCGCTGTCGACTATTCCGATCTGCTCTATCTGCGGCACTAGTTTTTGAAGCTTCTGAACGTCAGAATCGGTGAGTTCTTGGGACGAATAGATCTGAACCATACGAGCTGCGTTGAGGCCCAGGCTGTTGACCAGGCTGTTTTGGATGCCGCCGATGAGCGAAGTCATGGCGATAACCGAGGCGATGCCGATGACAATGCCCAGGATGGTGAGCAGGCTGCGCCCCTTGTTGGCCTCGAGCGAGTGAAGGGCTTCCTGGATGAGATCGCGGGCGCTCATCCCATCACTCCTTTCGGCGGGTTAGCGGAGGCGGAAATCATGGGCAGGCTATCTACGGCGCTGCGCAGGGTCCGCGGTGCATGTGGAATATACGCGCCGTCGTGAATGCGACCGTCGCGGATGGTCACGGCACGGTCGGCTTCGGCGGCGATGCCGGGGTCGTGTGTGATAAGAACGATGGTTTTGCCGCGCTCCTGAAGTCTATGGAAGGTCTCCATTACAAGCGCTCCGGTGGCGGAGTCAAGGTTTCCCGTCGGCTCGTCGGCCAGAATGATGGGCGGGTCATTGACGAGGGCGCGTGCGATGGCGACACGCTGCATCTGGCCGCCCGAGAGCTCGGATATGCGGTGGTCCCAGTGGTCGACCGGCAGCGTGACGGCCTGCAGCGCGTGCACGGCGCGCATTTCGCGCTGGCTACGGGGCACATTGGTGTAGGCCAGCGGCAGCATGACGTTTTCGATAACCGACAGGCGCGGCAGCAGGTTGAAGCTCTGAAAGACAAAGCCAATGCTCAGGGCGCGAACTTCGGTGAGCTCGTCATCGTCGAGCTCGGCAACGTTGAGCCCTTGCAGGTAGTAGTCGCCCGCCGTCGGCTTATCCAGGCAGCCTAGGATGTTCATGAGCGTTGATTTGCCCGAGCCCGAAGGGCCGGTAATGGCGACGAACTCGCCGGGATCTACCGCCAGGCTCACGTTATGCAGGATGTGGACGCACCCCGCCTCGCTCTCAAAGATGCGGTGCACGTTGCGGATGTCGATAACGGGACGCATTACATGCCCTCGTCGGCAGACATACTGCCCGAATCCGCGCCGTAGCCGCCGTCAGCCGTTGCGTCCGCTCCGGTGTCCATGACGAGGGTGTCGCCATCGCGCAGCTTGGTAACCGGCACGTTGGGGTTGATCTCGTTGCCCTGGTCGTCGCGCTTGACCTGTGTCTTGCCGACTACGGCTTCGTTGTCGTTTTGCGTCACGACGGTCACCTTCACGCGACGGGTTTGCTTGCCCTCGTCATCAGTCGCCACGTTGACGTAATAGTGTTCGCCGTCTTCGGTCATGAGCGCCATCGTCGGCACCATCACCACGTCGTCGAGCTGCTCGGTCACCACCGATACCTCGGCCGTCATGCCCGGCTTCAGGCGCGCGTCGGGCGCCTCGATGAGAATGTCGACGTTAAAGGTTCCGCTGCCGCCACCGTTGGCGGCGTCGGAGTTTGCCACCGACGCGATAGCCGTGACGGTGCCCTGGCTCACGATATCGGGAAATGCGGGATACGTGACGTTGGCGCTCTGTCCAACGGCGATCTTTGCGATGTCCTTTTCGCCCACCTGCACGGTCACCTTCATCTTGGACAGGTCGGCGATCTGCATGCACTGCTTGCCGCCGCTCGTATCGCTTTCGCCCATGATCATGCCGCCTGTTACCGTGGCGCCCACCTTGGCGTTGAGCTCCACGATGCTGCCCGAGCTCGGGGCCGTGACCGTACGGCTGCCTGCCTTGGCGTTCGCCTGATCGAGGTTTGCCTGGGCCGAAGCGAGGCTGCGCTGCGCGGCCGATACGGCGTTCGTGTCCGTTGATGCGTCGGAGACGCCAGCCGCTGCGGAAGCTCCATCGACGTCCGTCGTTGGGGTGGCCTGTGCGGCAGCTGCGGCTTTCTGCGCGTTGGCGAGGTCTTCTTGAGCGGCAGCAACTGCACGCTGCGCCTCGGCAACGTTGCGATCGAGCTCGTCATTTTTAATGGTCATAAGCACGTCGCCCTCGTTGACGGATTGGCCTGCCTGCACGTTGATCGAATCGACCGTGCCGTCGACAGAAGGGGAGACCACTGAGGACGAAATGGGTTTGAGCTGGCCTTTCGCCTCGACCGTTGTGGTAAACGGACCCTCGGTCACCATGTCGGTCACAGGCCCACTAGCGCCCTGTGGCTGAGCATTGATAACCAGGGTTGCGACAATGGCAATGAGTGCGATGGTGCCCACGACGCCGGCGGCAATACGGCGTCGGATGAGCTTTTTGCGTCGACGTTCGGCACGTTTTGCCTTGAGCTTGGCATATGCCTCTTCATCGGAAATCTCGGTCGCATCGTTCGCGCGTCCGCTCTGCTTGTCGGCATGTACGTTTGTAATCAGAGGAATCGTTTCGGTGGCACCTTCGGGCGTGTTCTCGGTATCATCCGGGCCCGGGGTGATCGTGGGGACATTCGGCATAGCGTCTCCTTTATAGATAGAACCTCGATAATAATATGCGCCCACCGGTTGGGGCAGGCGCATAGGACGGTTTCTTTCGGAACTGTTAGATTGGTCGCAGCGGTTCCACGTTGTATGAATGTGCGCGTTGCACTACGAGTGGACAACCACGCACAGGCCGACTTTGATGCAGTCGTGAAGTGCCTTGGCGTCTGCCAAGCGCAGGTTGATGCAGCCGTGGCTGCCGCACCATTTGTACGACTCGGCGTTATCGAAGCTCTTGTCGTTTTGCCAGGTGGCATCATGGAAGCCGATCATGTTGCCCTCAAACGGCATCCAGTAGCTCACCGGACTCTCGTATTTGGGCTTGCCGGTCTCGGGGTCCTTGGCTCCGATCAGGGTGCTGCCGCCGTCGTTGCTGTTGATCTGCCACACGCCCTCGGGGGTGGCGTCTTCGCCCGGTTTGCCCGAGATAAAGTTGGCCTCCCAAACGATATTTCCGCTCTCGTCATAGTAGCGCGCGTGCTGTTCGGACAAGTCGACGTCGATATACGCCTTCCAGTCGGGCTCTCCCTTTGCGGTAAAGGTGTCGGCCTTCTGGGAGTACTTGATCTCGATTTCGCCGGTCTGCTTGTTGTTAATGGCGTCCTCGACCTGCTTGGCGAGCGAGCTGCTGTCGATGGACCAACCAAAGTCGCCGCCTTCGACGGCGCACTGCTTGCCATCGGCGCGTGTCCACCAGCGAGTGGAGCCCACGGTATTAAAGCCGTTAGCGAGCTCGGCTGCCCAGCTGCTGATCTGCGTCGTATCGAGCGTTGGGTTGGCCGGATCGGCAAAGCTGATCCACTGCAATACGGAGCTGCCATCAACCTTGCCAGCATCCTCGCCGTTGAGCTTGAGGGCCACGTTGACGCCCAGGAAGTTGTTGGCGGCATCGCATGCGGCCTGAATCTGATCATCGGTCAGCGTTCCATTGAGCGGCTCATAGGCATCGTTGCCGAGCTTGGAAAGATCTACGGACTCGGCCAGCGAGGCAAGCTCGAGCTCGGCATATTTAATGACATGCTCGCGGTTGAGTTTTTCGTTGGAGCGCGCCTTCTCGACGGTAAACTTGCTGACCTGCTCGTCATAGGAGCTATTTGCCTCGAACGTGCCCGAACGGCCCTCGTTAAACTCGTCGATGGCGGCGCCCAGATCCTTCTCAAACTGCTTTTGGTCAAAGGTGTCGGAGAGCATGGACAGGTCGACGTCTTGATCAAGATCGACTTCGTTGGAGGTAGCGGTTGTTTTGGTCTTGCCGCTTAAGGATTCCACAAGGCGGACCGGCCATACAAAGGCTTCGTTGTGGCTGATAATTTCTTTTGCGGCAGCTTCGCCGTCGACAATGGGCTCATCGGACTCGGGCTGATAGGTCCAGCTAAAGTCATCGCCTGTCACGGCGAGCTTATAGTGCTTCCATGCCGAATTGACCTTGGTGGCGGCAGACGAAGCGTTGGAGAACGAGACGTCGACGCCGGCGATGGTGGTGTTGGGGTAGGCTACCTGCGAAAATGCTACGACGCCTACGATATAGACAATGACGATTAGACCCAGGACGACAAAGAGCGTCGTCTTTTTGCCCGACTTATTGTTCTCGGCGGGTTTGCGCGCGGGGCCACGATCGCCTCGAGCGTGCGTGTGGGGCTGCTTGGGCGCATTGCCGTTTGCCTGGCGCTGCTGACGTTGTTGACGCTGCTGTCGCTGTTGGTTCGGGCGTTGGGAAGCGTTTGCTGCACTACGCTGCTGACCGTGGCTCGGCGCGATAGGACGCGGCGACTGAACGCCGCCGGTGTGCCTGCTCGGCTGCTGCGGATCGGGAATCAGTTGAGTTCGATCGTTTTGCGACATCGTATGCATATCCTTCGATTTTCGCCTTGCGGTTCATCGTGTTTTTACTGGGCTTGCATTATAGCGATTGCCCTGCTGTTTGTGGTACGGAAACGGTGGCATTCAAAAGAGGTGGGACATTTGTCCCACCTTTGAGTCGTTCTTTGTCGCTATCCGCACACACCGCATTTTGCACAGGCCGAAAGTGCGGCCGGAGCCTGCGCGATGCCGCCCTTTGCCGTCTCGCGCAGCGTGGCCGGCAACGCGTGGCCCACCGAGAGCATGACATGTGCCATCTGGTCAAACGGCACCAGGCTCTTAATGCCTGCGAGGGCGAGTTGTGCCGAGCTAAAGGCCGCAGCCACGCCGATGGCGTTACGGTTTTGGCAGGGCACCTCCACGAGGCCACCGACGGGGTCACAAACGAGGCCCAGCAGGTTACTCAGTGCGATGGAACTGGCGTCAAGCGCCTGCTCGGGCGTGCCGCCGAGCATCTGCACCAGCGCGGCGGCTGCCATGGCGGCGGCGCTTCCGACCTCGGCTTGGCAGCCGCCCTCGGCGCCGGCAACGCAGGCGCTTGTGGTGAGGTTGAGGCCGATGGCGGCTGCGCAGTAGAGCGCGTCCATGACTTGCTCGTCGTCGAGCTGAAGGTGATCGGCGAGCGCCAGCACGCAGCCGGGCACGACACCCGCGGATCCTGCCGTCGGAGCTGCGACGATCACGCCCATGGTGGCGGAGCGCTCGAGCACGGCCATGGCGCGGGCCACGGCTTCGGTCTGGACGGGGCCCATCAGGCTTTCACTCAAATCGTTGCAGCGGGTTGCTTCGACGAGCTTGGCCTCGCCGCCGATAAGCCCGCCGAGCGAGCGCTGCGGATTGGCGATGGGGGCCGTTGTCTCCTCGCGCATGACGTCGAGCACGCGGCGCATGGCGGCGACGGCGTGGGCCTCGCCGGTCAGACGTGCCTCGCGAACGGCCATGACGGCACCGATGCTGAGTCCCAGTTCCTCGCACGCATCGAGCAGCTGCTCGCCGTCGTCGAAGATCTCCTTAGCCGAGACGCCGGGGGAGAGCGACGAGGCAGAACCGGGGAGCTCGATAAAGGTCGCGTAATCGACATTGTCGAGCTTGCGGAGCATGGGGACGACGGTGTCGTCGGGCGCGCCGTCGGTCTCAAAGACGGAGTAGGCCTGGCCGCCCACTTCGGTGCGGTAGGTGCGGCAGAAGGCGATGTTTACATGGGCGTAGGCGAGCAGGTTGGTGAGCGCGGCGAGCACGCCGGGAACGTCCTTGTGCGCCACGAAGAGCGTGGAATACATGCCCGAGATGTCGACGCCGACGCCGTTAATGCGGCTGATGCGCATCTTGCCGCCTCCCAGGCTCTCGCCGCGGACCTGTGCCGTGGCGCCCGTGTCGTCGACCATGTCGATGTCGACGGTATTGGGGTGGATGGAGGCGTCGTCGCCCTTGATGCCAAAGTGATATTCGAGGCCCTGCTCGCGTGCGAGGTCGAAGGCCTGCTTGATGTTCTCGTCATCGGTGTCGAGGCCCAGGATGCCTGCGACGAGCGCGCGGTCGGTGCCGTGGCCGCGGTAGGTGTGGGCGAAGGAGTTCCACAGGCCAAAGGTGACTTTGGTGATGCGGCCTTCCAGCAGGCTGGCAGCAACTTGGGCGCACCGCAGGGCGCCGGCGGTGTGCGATGAGCTGGGGCCGACCATGACGGGGCCCAAGATTTCGAATGCCGAGGTCGTAGCTAGTGTTTGCGGCTT